>JALWJF010000130.1 GCA_027081755.1 Desulfurococcales archaeon
CCTAACTCTCTTACCAACTTTTATTGCGACTTCGAATAAGCGTCTCAGGTTCTTGCCCGCATAGCCTTCTCTAGTTGCTTTATCCATTGCATCCCTTACTTGTCTTAGGATGTCTTGTTCACCTAGAACCATCGATTCTAGACCGGAAGCTACTCTGAACAAGTGTCTGGCTGCGTCTATGCCGTACTTAACTACAAATTTTTCATCAGGTAAGGGTTCTCCCACTCTAGCTTCCAATATGCTTTTTATGGATTCTTCAGTGGCCTTCTTGTTGGTTGTCAGAACATATATCTCAACTCTATTACAAGTTTGGAGTACAACAACCTCTCTAACTGCCGGAACCCTCCGTATAGCAGAATAAGCTGCTTCCAAGCTAGGGAATTGTGCTTTGGATACTAAGTCTAGACCACTCTGTTTGTAGCTCAGACCAACCATTAGCAAATCATCTAGGAACAAAGGAAGTCGCGTCGGAGCGGGCACTAGTACCCTCCGTTAAGGCCTAGATGGCATAGCTTAATTTTCTTAGCTGAGGTATAGGACTTAAGTTAAACTTGCTGTTAGTGGATGGGAAAGGGAGAGGAGTTGAAGTTCACCGAATTCGATGGCTTAATCTTACTGGATGGTCCGGGCTTGGACAACTTACTGGAGGATAATGAAATAGAGAGGCTAGTCCTAATAGACGACTACTTCTCCGAGATATACGGAGAATATATATTTGCTGGTTACGATACTGTCGCTTATCTACTAAACGTGCTTCCCAGTATACCAGACATGTTCTCAGTAGCTTCTCTGATGATGAAGAAGCCTTCAATAGTTGTGTGTGGCTTCGAAGGAGATAGATGTTTACTAGCGCTTTCCTCATACCTCATTTTTGCTAAAGGCTTAGACGTAAACGACGCAATATCGGAGGCAAGGAAAGTATTGAAAAACATCTACGAGAAGGGTCTAGAACTTCCAAACAATGTCATAAACGCTCTAAAAGCGTTCAAGAGGTTGAGGGATATGCTCGGACTCTCGAACCTATCTATACTTATGTCTTTAGCAATGAATTATGATTTCGGATGGGGCAAACTCCATTGGGGAGAAGGGCTTACGTGGTTGAACAACCTAAACGCGCCAGATGATCTTTTCATGGCATATGCTATGCACTTCTTAGCGGAAGGTCACGGTAAGAGAGAGGAAATATTTCCGAAAAGAGTGGAGGCTGTTGGTAAGGAAAATATACTAAAATTCCTAGGAGAAGAAATAGGAAATAGGGTTATCGATATTCTTGAGGCATTCGCATTTAACAAAGAAAATGAAGGAGCAAAAGCATTGGGACTTATAGAAGAGCTTAAGCCGGGCGAGGGTAAAGTAAAGGACGTGTGGAGAGAGGGGAAAAGGCTCATAGTGGTCGGAGAGTACGATGAAGAAAAGATAAAGTCATTCTTACCCGTACTAGGCCTTGAAGAAGTCACAAAAGCTTTTAAGTGATACTCCCACACAAGGCTAGCGGCGAGGTGATTAGATCGTGTGTCTAGCCATTCCTGCCGTAATTAAAGAGGTTAATGATGACGGTACGGCAATCGTCGATGTCTTTGGTAACGAGGCTCTAGTTGATGTATCATTAATAGAGGATCCCAAACCGGGCGACAAGGTAATGGTTCATGCGGGTGCTGCAATAGCGAAAGTAGATGAGGAGATATGGAAAGAGAGCTACGAAGTCTGGAAACAAATGTTAGAGGCCATGGGAATGCTAGGCGATGGGATAGAAGAACAAGCAACAAATACCTCTACTTAAAGGCAGATAAACGGGAAAGATGAGGATGGACAAAAAACTGAGCCTGGTAGAGGCCACGGCTCTGGGCGTCGGGATAATAATCGGTGCCAGCATCTTCTCGCTGGTGGGTGTAGGAGTAAAGATAGCTGGTTCGGACCTCCCTGAGGCCTTTGCTTTAAGCGCTATAATAGCCCTAAGCGTTGCTTATTCCTACGCAAAGCTTGGCAGGATTTTGGTTTCGAATGCTGGACCTATAGAGTACGTATTGCATGCTTTCGGCGATAACGTATTTGTGGGCGCGTTAGCGTTCATTTACTGGTTCAGCTTCGTAATTTCAATATCTCTGTTCACATTTACGTTTACTGGCTACCTATTAGGTGCACTCGGTCTCCAAAATAACACGGCGTTGTATTATACAATTGAGGCACTCCTGATTGCAGCATTTGTCGCTTTGAACTTTAAAGGTGCAAAAGCTGTAGGAGATGCAGAGACATTCTTGGTAGCCTTCAAGATCTTCGTCCTCTTGGTATTCATAGTAGGAGGCATAATGCTTATCCATCCGGACTGGTTGAAACCAGACTGGAGCTTAAATGGTATCAAAGGCTTGCTCGTTGCAGCGGCAATGTACTTGCTCAGCTATGCAGGTTTTGGAGTAATAACGAACGCTTCAGAAGACATAGAGAATCCGGAGAAGAACGTCCCTAGGGCAATATACTTAAGCTTATTGATATCAGCAATAATATACATTTTGG
>JALWJF010000131.1 GCA_027081755.1 Desulfurococcales archaeon
GATTATGCAATAGTGGCCGATTTACATTTGGGCTTTGAGGAAGAGATGGCTAAGAAGGGGATATTCTTACCACCGGCCCAGCTCAAGAGAGCCTTGGATGTACTGAAGGTAATAAAAAAGGTTGCGAGGAAAGTTGTAATAGCCGGAGACCTAAAGCATCAATTTTCGAGGTTGGGGAAGAGGGAGGAAGAAGATGTGAAGAAGTTTCTAGATATTGTAGAAAAGTACAAACTCAACTTGATTCTAGTTAGAGGAAACCATGACACATTCATTAGGCACCTACTAGAAGAGAGAGGCTTCGATGTAGTGGATAGGCTGGATCTAGGAGATGTTAGCGTGATACATGGTCATAAGGACGTTGAACTGAACGATATAACGATAATAGGACATGAACACCCCAGCATAAGTTTGAGGGATTCCGTAGGCACAACAATAAAGTTTCCTTGTTTCTTAAAAGTTCCTGTAAACGAGAAGATAGTGATAGTGTTACCGGCAATAGGAATATACCAGAGTGGCACTAGCGTGAGCTTGAACAAGGAAGCTTATCTATCTCCAATACTTAAGAGGGCTAACTTGGATGAATCGGTACCTTATATAACAGACGAAGAAGTTGGGGTGGTAGAGTTCCCGCCGTTAAGGGAGTTAGTTGATGTGATGGTCAGCGATACACTGAAGATAATATCTTAAGCTACCTCACCTCACGTTATAATAGGGAATGAGAAATGGAGCAACTGGCAATAATCGTTTTGGGGATCTTAGTTGCAGTGGCTATCGCAGTAGTCTTCGGTAAAGTTAGCGCTTTAACTTCAGTAGGTTTAGCAGTCACCTCTGCAGCGTTTGGTGCGGCTTTGGGCTACATTGCTTGCTTCTTCCTCTCACCATCTACCGCTTACTACTGTGCCTTAGCTTCTTCATTTGCTTCTACAATAACAGCTTCAGTCGTAACAGCCTTACTTATGTATTCGTCTGTTCATGGAACTGGGAAGATAATACTCTCTTTAGGTTAGACCCTTTTAAAGGATCCAGTACTCCCACAACTGTGGGTTTGTAAGTTTGATTATCTTTAGGGTCAGATCCGAAGGAGATTTAGTTAAAGCATTGAAAAAAGCTGTTGAGGTCTTAGAGAGTGGAGGTTTGGTCGTAATTCCAACGGAGACCGTCTACGGTCTAGCAGCTAAGATGGATTATGCTGAGAAGGTTTATGAGGTAAAGAAGAGACCCAAGACAAAACCTCTACCGGTTCAGTCAACGCTATCCGAGGTAGAAGAGTTGGGTGAGTTTAGTGATTTAGCAAAAGAACTTGCAAGGGTCTACTGGCCCGGTCCCTTAACAATGGTAGTAAAGGCGAAGACGAAGATACCAGAGACGGTAACGGCTGGTACTGAAAAGGTCGGGATAAGGGTTCCTAAACACGAATTCGCCTACAAGCTACTGGAAGAGGTCGGACCACTAGTGGTAACTTCTGCAAACCTGAGTGGCTATAAGGCTCCTAAGGCTCCGGAAGAGGTGAACGTTCAAGCGGATTTACTCATAGACATGGGTCCTGTAGGAGGAATTCCATCAACTGTAATAGAGGTTAGTGGGAACAAGGTCAAGTTGATCAGGGAGGGAGCAATACCGTTCAAAAAGATCGTTCTTGATATAATAGAGCTTTAGCTCACAACACAATTTATGCAGTTGTTTATTGCTCCTACGAATGTTATTTTTGTATTTCCTATGTACTTATCGCTGTAGATACATACCAAGTAGCGACCCACGTCCAACCCCATCCTTACGTTGTATACCTTATACAAAGCCCCACCTTCGGGGGATGCTAGCTTTACACCATATACTAGACCCGGCGTTACGACATACACTATTAGCGTATATGCATACTTACTGTTTGTGGAGTTCCCAAATACTATTGGCTTGTCTGAAGACAAGATACCTTCCTTGTAAAGAGCCAATGTAGCGTTTTTGCAAAATCCTACGGGAGCTTGTGTTACGTTAGTGATATTGCCTACTACGTGAGCTGAGTAAATGATTACTATTGGTTTGTTGGTGTTAACTACTTGCTTGGGTCGTAAGAGGGAAGAACCTATGTAGGCTATAGCAAATGCTGTAAGCATAACTAGAATTAATACCTCTAATACAGTCAGTGCCTTCATCGTCTCACCCTTGACACGATTTGGGTACCCATACAACAGCATTTACCGTACTTGTTGGGTTTATTGTCCAAGTGACAGTAGTAACATTCATTACGCATTGAACTATCTTCTCTAGACCGTTTGGCATTTCTATGTGAAATGTTGCGAAGGGATCATAAGTACAGTCGGTAGTTATCGTATCCGGCACGACGGCGGTTGTTGTGGTCTGGAGGAAGTGATATAGAACTGCATTAGTCACTGTAGTCTTTGTGAACGTTCCGTAGATGATCCAGATCATTGGTACTCTCGAAGAACTGACGGTACACGCACCCTTTATAATAACATAGGCTCTGAACTTCGGTATGTTTAGGGCTGCATAACAAAAGCTCCAGTTGCCTAAGTTCGTCTTGTTTATATCAACTACCAAGGGATGCGTTAAGGAAACGCTAACAGTACCAGAACTCGTTTCGGTAGCCAATCCTACCAAGTAGTTTCCACTACAATCAACTCTTATCGCGCCTACTTCAGCTTGTTTCGTGATTAAGTTAACTTGTTGAGACAGTTGGGAGACACTCTTTTGCCATTGTGCTAAAAGCCAAACCATCGCTCCTAACACTATCGTTGCTAAGAGAAGCGCTCCAAACAATTCGCTTATAGCTCTCTTCTTCATTTGTTCCCCATGGAGTTAAGCTACACCTAACCTAATTGAACGCAATGCTTTCCGTGCGTCGTTAGCGTTTCCGAATACTAACTTGAACCCTTAAACCATCGTGTATTCTTGAAACCACGGGTGATATAGAGTGACACTGAGGAAAGGTGGCATAGGCAACGTACTGGCGCTGATGGCTATAGTAGGAATAATAGTGGCAGCGTTGGTGTTGATGCTAAACACCCTAACACAACAGCAAAGGATTGGTCAAATAACTACTCAGAGCGTGCAGAGGCAAGTGACCACGTTCGAACTTAGACAGAGACTCTCCGCTTGTGTGGCAAACGGACTGTACAACGGAGTTGGCGTCATAGGATTGAGGCTGAGCGATGCCGCTACTTTCTGCCAGTACGCACAAGGCGTGCAACTGACCTTGAATATAGGAGGCAACGTATACACGACATTCGTACCTTCTGACGTGATAAAGGCACAAGGCAGTGTAGCGATGGGAGACTACTACGTCAAGGTAATCTACGACGCTTGTACCAACGATATGAAGAGCGTTGCCTTGCAAACGATCTTCGGCAAGTTCCAGTACCAGCTACCTGCAGCGGTGGTCTTCGAGGTAACTGACAAGAACGGAAACATAGTTGATGCGAAGATATTAAGTGCACAGATCTTGGTGAAGAACATCGGCTGGATACCGGCGCCGAACTGCTTCCAACAGCTCATAGTACCAGTCGGCTATATTGGAACCGCTGTACCGACGGGCTTCAATGCAATCAACAACACTTATGTAGTGAATGTGTACAGCCTACAAGCAATAAGCTCTACTGAACTCAAGTCAACGCTGTGCCCAGAAGGAAAGCTATACCTACTAGAGCCACACTGGAACGGTACTAGAAACGATGTGCCGGTAAGCGTTCTAGTGAGTAACTACGATGTGGGCTTCAATGCAACCAATGCAATATTCTACGAGCTATTACAACTACCCAGCAACCCGGACTACTACTACTTAGTAAAGCAGCTGCCATGGAGTGTCACCATATTAAACGACACAGCCAGAGTGTTCACAACCATGCTGGACAGCCCTGTCCCACTGGCTAAGGGCAGTGGTGCCAAAGTGCTAGTGGCTATGTGCTTACCCTATGCCAGTAACATGGAGTTAAAGCAAGTGAACTTGCCATTGAACTTCCAGTGTCTAACGCCTACCGACAAGACACTAGAGCTAGATTTGTGCTATGCCGGACCGATCAGCAAGTACCTAGCAACCGGAATAGAGAAGAACTTGACTAACAACAGCATAAAGGTAGTGAGCTTCAAGGGACTGCAATACCCCGTTGACAGCACCTCCAACAGGACAGTAATAATGAACGAAACCTACGTAACAGTATCGGGAGTAGGAACGGTTCAAATACCAGAGAATGTGGCCAAGAACACTGAGCTAATAGTGAAGTATGGTAACGAAGAAAAGGTAGTGGACATAAGCAAGGACAAATACGTACGATTAGTCTTACAAGGTGGCAACGTTGGTAACATACAGATAAGCGCCAAGAATCCAAGCGCACTAACTGAAGTACATCTATACATAGTACTACAAGGTGTTAGCGCAGATAACATCGAGATACTAAAGAACACCAAGTACTTCAAGGGCTATATAAAGCTAACAATTCAAGACAGCGAAATAAAGGGCAACATCGATATATTAACCAACGCCGAGGATGCGGTGGCCTATAGGAGTGATGCTGACGTTGTGCGTGCAGTAATCCAAGGTTCCGACATAAGGGGCAACTTGATAGTGCTGGAGAACCCATCAGTAGCAGGCAATGTACACATTGTCGTGCAAAATAGCGAAATAAAGGGCAACGTCCAAATAATGAAGAACACTAAAGCTTACGTGGCCACAAGCTCCAGAATATTCATACAAGGCACCGTCGTTAACGGTAATGTGGAGGTGCTAACCAACGCGTACAGCGTTACTGCCGGAGAGGTCAGAGTAAAGATGCGCCACATGAGAACCATAATAGTGCCGTATGGATACCTAACCGTCGAAATACAAGGAGGTGAAGTGAAGGGCAACGTAGAGGTAATGAAGAACGTTAATAAGTTCTGTGGAGCAACCGAAGTAGTACTCTTCGGAACCACCATAGACGGTAATGTGGCTGTGCTAACCAATGCCCACATCAAGGGCTACGCAAGGGTTACCACATTCGGCAGCAGCATTAAGGGTAGCATCGATGAGATCTACAAGAATGCGTGCTTATGTAGCGACAGCGTAGCAATGTTCAATAGTGACTATGTAAGACTACCAGCTTGCCAGAATGGATGCACTTGCACTGGACCAGTAACCAAGCTAGTGAGTGTAACGATGCTAGTGACGCCGAGGAATGGCGAGCTGGTATATGTGGCCAAGGGTAGCTACCTAGACCCAAGGATGTTCGAGTGCTGCAGCTGGAAACCCACCAGCAGCATAACAGTTGACTTGATGGGTGTGAAGACGACGCTCTATCCGGGCAAATACGGAGAGCTGATAAACGACACTGCCAAGGACCAGCCTTTCAACGGAACCGTGCCTAATGCGGCCTTCGTGGCGCCAATATGGCAGAGCAATGAAGTCAACATGGCACAGATGGATACCGACAAGATAGGTGTAGTGTATAAGGGCTTCTGGAGACTATACAATGTAGGCAATGAGACCCTGGCAGCAATTGATGAGTACGGAGACATAGTGAACACCTATCTAGCGGTACCACA
This sequence comes from Desulfurococcales archaeon, assembly GCA_027081755.1. GTDB lineage: Archaea > Thermoproteota > Thermoprotei_A > Sulfolobales > Ignicoccaceae > Ignicoccus. The sequence continues at coordinate 5,530 of JALWJF010000131.1, forward strand.
ACTCAACAGCTACTTCGTAGGACTCAGCAACGGAACCAGTATTGTGCCATTAGTAAAGAACATGCTAAACGTAACTAACAGCAGTGAGCTAAACGGACTAACGATAATAATGGTGAATAAGGCACACTTCTACGTAACAATGAAGCAAGTAACGCAGTAAGCTCGGTTCCGGGGTTTGATCCTCACCGATCGGCCAAGGATGCGGAACCTCATAGCCAAGGTTTTTGAAAAATTAAAAAATATTTTTACAAGCTTACTACTTGTGTCGTGTCCTTAACCTTCTCTAGGTTCTCCTTTACCCTCTTTATGGCCTCTTCCAGTTTCATATGCCTCACGACCACTGGTATTATCCCGAACATCTGTATCATCTTATTGGCATCTTCACCAAACTCTCTGGCCACGATGAAGTCTACGTCCCCCACCACTTGGGCCATCTTCTTGAACTTCCCCTTACCTTCATAAGCCTTGTAAGGATTATCCTTGACCTCAATCACATTCTCCGTGTCTAAGTCCACGATCGCAATAAATGGTGCGTGACCGAACTCTCCCGGGAACACGTAAAACTCATCTTTATATTTATATACGCCAAAGGCAGCCTTCATTTTAGGTATACCTAAAGCTCGATATTTAGTATCTGTTATAAAACGCTTTTGGTAAGGACTAGATGTTCATGCTTAAACCTTTATGGCAGAGATATCTAGTAAGTGAAGTGTTTCATGTACGATTTGCCGAAGACGGCAAGCTCTTGGTTATGGCCGGAATAGATAAGGAACCCAAAGGTCTCTACATCTTTACAAGAGGTTCAAAGCCTTTCATGAGTATAGTTTCAAAAGGCTTAAGCATCCGCTATTGTGATCAAAGGACATCAAGGCTCCTAATCCACAGTATGGAAGACCAGGCTGTGTTATTAGATTCATATAAACTGATTCCACTTAGCGAAGAGGATCTATTGAGAGTATGTGAATTTGAAGAAGGATATAAAGAATACGAGGAGATAACGGGCGCTCAAGCTAGTTACGTGTTAGCACTTTCTGATGTAGTCTTATTCTTCGGTGCAGACGGTGTTATGAGGATGATTAAAAGTGGTAAAATAATGAAGAACATTGATATAGGAGCGATTGTTATTTACGCGAGAGTTTGTGAAGAACATCTAATACTGGTTACACCGGTTGATGTGCTTGTAGTAGAATTAAATGACTACAAAGTGGTTAAGAAGATAGAGTTTGAAGAAGTGGAAGACTGGGCTTTCAGCCCGGACTGTAAATACATAGCTGTGGCGGACAGCTTTGGTCATAGCATACGAATACATAAACTTCCAGAAGGACACATTGTAGCCCGTCGAGAATACTTAACTCCTATGAGGGAGGATTTTGATAACTCTGAGTTATTCAGATACACGCTCAAACCGTGGAGGGAACCTAGGTCACCCTTATCCATAGACTGGTACGACAACTTGATAGCTGTGGGCACGAGCGATGGTATGCTCTACGTTTATGAAGTGTATCAAGGCTCTACACCTTAAAGGAAGGTATTATGGGGAGGTTGGTGAAAGCCCTAAAACTTAAGGACGAACTCAAGAAAGAGCTGGGCAAGGACCCCCAAGCTATTAAGGATTGGCATGCAAAAAGGGAGCCTAGAGACTGTGGAATAACGGTCCATCCCGGTATAGGCTGTGACTTGGGATGCATATACTGCTACATAGCGGACATGGGCTTCCCGACGGACAAGGTCGAACCCTATCCCTTAACGGGCAAACAACTAGCTGTGGCTTTGCTACACAACCCGAACGTCACGCCGGGTCCCACCGGTACTTACGTTGCTGTTGGTTCGGTTACCGAACCCTTTCATCCGTTATTATTAGATAAGACGTTTGATTACTTAGAATGGTTAAAGAGACTAGGTAACTATGCGCAACTCTCGTATAAGATGATCTTTCCAGAGAGAAGACTCAACGAATTCGTAGAGAAGAGCGATCCAAATTTGAGCGTTTTGATATCCATAACTTCAATAAAGAAAGCAAAAATATTGGAACCCAAGTTACCTCCGCCAGAGATGAGACTTGAACTCGGGGAAAAGATATTGAAAAAGGGTAAAGGAGTCGCTCTCTTTGTTAGGCCCATAATACCGGGTATAACCGATATAGAAGCAGGAATGATTTTGGAAATGGCTTTAAGTTACAACATAAAAGACGTGGTCTTAGGAGGACTAAGAGTTACTAAGAGAATACTTGAGAACTTAAGGAACGTAGGGGCCAAACTCGAGGGTAGGCTGAAGAGATATCCCAGGGGTAGAGAGCAAGTGTATGTGAACACTTGGGACATAAGGAAGAATATGGAAAGGATTGCGAACAATTTAGGTATGAGAGTGCTCTATACAGCTTGCGATGCTAATGCAAGACATCACGATGAAGTCTGCTGGGATTCGTGTATCTTCAATAGGGAGCTATGTGATGAATTACCTCCTATAGATGAGCTGGACTTGAGAGAGGGGGTAGAACTGCTAGGTGGTGAGTTGATAAGTTTTAAGGTAAAAGAACCCGTGATAACTTTAGAAACACGAGGCTTAAGGAGGAATGCAGGCTGGATAATACAGATGGCCTACAGGAGGCAAGTAATAATAAGGCAAGGTAAGAGGGTTTGGAAATATACATGAGGTGAGAGTATGGAAGATATTGCGAGGAGAATGGCTAAAGCTATGGAGAACTTGGGATTCTTCATATTCGAGTCAGAAGAGCTGGATAAGGTTAAAGAAGTGCTTGAAAGCGCTAAATTACAAGAAAGCCTAAAGGTCGTCCATTTAGGAGACGTTGACTTGGAAATAGGAAACGTGAACTTGAAGACAAGCTATTACATGATCTCGATAGACATAGACAAGTGCGTGGAAAGGTGTGAAGGAAAAGGAAAAGCATGTTTAGAGAACTGTGTGAAGGAGAAGAAGGTCGGTGTGGCAAGAGCACTCTTAGAACTTAAGCCTCTCAAGAGGGGAACGGACTTAAGCTCTTTGCTACAGAAGCTCAAATCAGAAAATTCTAAGTGAATTTAATGTAACCTTTGTCTCACTGTCGAGCTCTATTATCGCATATCTTAGGGTTCCGTGTTCAGCTTCAGAACCGGGGTTGACCAAGGTAGTTTTGCCCAGCTTTTCAGTGCCAGGAGACTCATGAATGTGGCCATGTAGACTTAGCAGAGGCTTGTTTTTTCTGATCCATTTTAAGACCGCTTCTGATCCAACGTGACCTCCTCCGTGGTATCTGCTCATGTCCAAGTAACCTTTGGGAGGGGAATGGCTAACTAGAATATCTACGGGAAACTTCGGCAAGCAAAGTTCTATTACTTCTTCTGGTGCTTCCCTGTATGTTCCAAAGGGTGTAAAGGGTACGTAGGAGCACTTACCGAATACTAACCCTCTGAACGTGAATGACTTTGGCACGAACTTGTTGAGCACGACATCCATTAGTGGATGATCAACATTGCCCGCTATTATAAAGAAGTTAACGGAAGAACCTTCTAGATCCTCCAGCCAAGCCTTCACCCTTTCCACAGACGCCCTAACTAGGAGACCCGGAGCATTTCTCTCTATTTCTTTATCGTCTGCCTCTACTAAGTAGCCTCCTCTATTCTCGAACCCATCTTTACCGAGTTCTTTGGGATCTTTCCTTCTTCCCCATACGCACTTGCTTGCGTTGCCATTTGATACACATTTACCGGTTAAGTCACCAGAAACCACCAGCAAGTCAACTTTCTTCTCAAAATACAGTTCTTTTACCTTCTCCATAGCCGCTTTTGAGCCATGAATGTCTGAAACGTGCAAAATCCTCAAAGCTTGAGTCCCTCTGCTCGAATGCGAAGCCCTTAAAGAGGTCAAAAGATCCTTCAAGGATAGGGTGTAAGGGTGCCCAAGAAAAGGGAAAACAGGGGTAGGCACAAGGGCGCTAAAGGTAAGACTGGAGTAGTGCAGTGTGACAACTGTGGAAGGATAGTGCCGGCCGACAAGGCAATATGTGTAACTAGGTACTACTCGCCCGTTGACCCACAGCTAGCTAAGGAGCTCGAGAAGAAAGGAGCAATAATACCAAGATATAAGATAACTAAGTGCTATTGTATAAGTTGTGCTGTTCACTTGGGAATAGTGAAAGTAAGGCCAGAACACGAAAGGAAGAGGAGAGGCCTATATTGAGGGCCTTCCTAACTTATTCCAAGACAGCCACAACCTCTCCTGCCTTCCCTAGGAGAGGCCTAGCCTCCCATACCGGCAGACTTGACGTAATAGCCAGAATGCTTAGGGCTGCCCTTTGGTGGGACGGTATAAGAAGAGATACCAACTTTGTGGTTACTTTAGGTGGTCCCCCAAACGCTCCCTTAACCTTATGGTTCAAAGGAAGGGAACTAGAAGTGAGCTTGAGGACTGAAAGAGAGGCGGCAGAGGCTATAAGGTATTGCATGAAAGGTGAGCTTAAGGGTTGTAAAGCCAGTAAGCATAGCTTTGAGGAAGTTCTGAAGAGTATAGGCGTGCCAATATATTTCCTCACAGAAGGTGGGAAAGACATCTCTAAGGTAGGGACCAGACTCCCCGCTGCTTTTGTATTGGGTCCTCAGCACGATCTAGAACTTCCCAGTTGGTTGGACGCTAAGCCAATATCTGTAGGTCCCAAGAGTTACTTGGCATCTCACTGCATATCATTTATTCATTTTTGGCTCGATACAAACCTCTAAATAGGGAGACATGGAGAAGTTTTCCATACTAGTTCTCTTAGTGTCGCTGCTAATATCTTTCGTCCTTCTGGGATACACTTACTCCTATCTGATAATGTTAGAGAGAAAACTCAAATACCAAAAGTCGTTGGCAGAAGAACTAATGAATGAGATAGCTACGATAGCGGAAGAAGTTAAGAGGTTAAAACCAAATACCTTAATAGTTAATACCATAACCAAGGTAATGACTATCACACTCACCAGAGTGATCGTCGCCTACAAGACCTTGACCCGAATTATAACAAGCTCTGTATTAAAACCCGTAACATTTACAACTACAAAGACAAAAGTCATTATACTTAATAATACTCTATTTGTAACAACGACATCCTTAATTACGCATTATGAAACGGTTTACAGAACAATCACGTTTACTACTTCTACATGTCCCTTAGCCCTTACGCTGAGAGGCCAGGAT
>JALWJF010000132.1 GCA_027081755.1 Desulfurococcales archaeon
GACCTAACCACCTTGTTTAAGGTTATTACACCTCGCTTGAAGAGGGTTAGGAGTAAGGACAAAGCGGTTTCCAAGCCTGGAAAGCCCGGAGGACATTCATAGAAAGGAAGCTCTTTCTCCCATATGGCGTGAGGGGCATGATCCGTTACCACGGGCACATCGTTCTCTATAAATATATTGAGCAGGTTAGCCCTTCTCATCTCGTCCCTTAACGGAGGATTCACCTTGGCTATGCAACCCTTCTTCTTTTCATCATCGTTGTTCAAGAGTATGTGGTGGGGAGTTACGTCGAAACTCTTGTGCATTTGTATAGCTTTCATAGCCCCCTCCGGAGTGCTCACGTGAGTGAAATGCACTCTAGGAAAGTTTCTGAACCTCTCCATAGCCCTTACTTCAGCTATGGGATTTCTCGTAAAGGTCCTCTCGCCGGGTTCAGGGCTCTCCTTCACATATAGCGGTTCTTCTGGATGAACCACTATTAGGCCGTCGTACCAGCTTAGGACGTTCAACCTTTCGTAATCTTCCGGATATACCTTGAAGCCTATAACGTACCTACTCATGGTCTTGGCCGTCTGGACGTCTTCTGGGACGCCGCCGTACAAGTAACACTCTACCAAACACTTCTCTTTGAATTCCCTTAGCTTCATTTCCAAGGCACTCAAATTGTTTACTTTTGGCAAGGTATTGGGCATATCTGCAACTGCTACGACCCCTCCTCTTAAGGCAGCCCTAGAGCCCGTGTAGGGATCTTCCTTGTACGAAAGCATTAGACCCCTCAAGTGGACGTGTGCATCTACCATACCCGGCAAAGCCACAGTACCCTTCATCTCAAGGCAAGTATCACAATTGCACGGATAGGCTGGTCCATGGACTTCAAGCACTTCGCCATTAGCAATTAATGTCGCTTCCCTTAACTCTCCATTATAGTATATCGTCCCCCTGTACCCTACTCCGCACGTCTTCTTTGACACTTCCAGCCTCCTCTATCGCCACTCCCCTAACGCGGGGTTTTATGATACACATTCCTTCGCTTATTTCAGCCCTCGCGTCCCAAGGTGCCCTCGTAAGACCCGATATTATGCCAGCCACTAGACCTCTTTCAAAGGAGCAAGCCGTCGCTAATCCGGGACAATCCTTAATCGTAACCAAACCGTTATGGACCTCAGCATTTAAGCCTATGATTTTAATTATCTCCGGCACCAAGTATATGGCTTCGGAGGGCTCAATGTACCTTTTTGCATAACTTCTGGCTAATCGATTTCCGAGTTCCCAGCCAGTTTCATATAGGATCAATGTCGCCGTTATCTCATCACACCTCTTTCTAATTTTGTCGTACATCGTTATTATGAAGTCGGGAGGAAAGTAGAAGGCTTTCAAAGCTCTTGGCCCAGCAAAAATGCGGAAAGAGGGTTTTAACAATAAAAGAAGTGAAGTAACAAGAGTAAGCTCTCTAGGATGTCTCTGAACGCGACAACGCCCACAGGTCTTCCCTTGTCATCAACTACGGGTAGGTGTCTTACATTAGCATCTTTCATTATCTTTATAGCTTCCATTATATCGGTTTTAGCCTTCACAGTTATAGGATCTTCAGTCATTACGTCTCGCGCCTTTAGTTTAATACCTTCTTCGCCATGGCTTAAAGCATATAGTAAGTCCCTTTCAGTAACTATCCCTATCAGCCTATCATCCTCAACGACCAAAGCTGATCCGAAGCCGTATTCTAACATCTTCTTGGCAACCGATACCACGTCTTCGTCTGGGCTTACCGTTAAGGGCGGTGTAGTCATTATATCGTCAACTGTTAAGGGTAACTTCCTGCGATGCCTCCTCAAACCTCTTCATCCAATTTTAGGGAAGAATGTAATTGGTTTATCTGTAGGGGGTCAAAGGCGGATTTATTTTCTGAAAAAGGCACTTGACAGACGAGGGAGCTCAGTCTTGCAAAGAATGATCGTGGCACTAATTCTCATATCAGTAGCCGTAATGGCATATCCTTGGCAAAAGCCCGGCTTCACTACCATATATTCATATGAATCGAGATCTTATGGCATCTTGGCACTGAAGGTAAAAAGTATTAAGGGCACAATATCCTTTGTCTTTATCAATATAACCGATGGAAAAATATACTATAAGGTGATAATGAATATAACTGCTTTCCTGGGTAACAAGCTTCATAAGAAGCTGGTAAACGAAATCTTATTGAATGTACCGTTCAATGCATCAACAATATTCATAACTAATGAAACTCTAAAAGGTATGAAGAAAACTGGGAAACTAACCTGTAATGGTTCTATGTGTGTATATACCACGTCTAAGGAGCTCAAAGTCCAAAGGAGCATGGTATTGTTAACAAAAGTAAAGGAAATAATAGACCTGAAAAACATGTTAGCAAAAGAAGTCATAGCTAAAGCATACCTTAAGACTGCTAAAGGCCTAGTGTTGGGACGTTCTACCACAACACTAAGGT
>JALWJF010000133.1 GCA_027081755.1 Desulfurococcales archaeon
CTAACACAGATTTATTATCTAATTTAAAACAAAATGTAGTTAAAAATGTAACTATACAAAAACAACAAAATAAATAACAATAGAGAAAATAGACAAAATATATAAAACAATATTCTTCACCGAAGCAAAGAAAAGATATGCTGGAATACTTGAAAATGGAAAGATCGACATAGTCGGCTTTGAAGCTGTAAGAGGTGATTGGGCAGAAATAGCCAAAGAAGTTCAGGAAACTGTAATAGATAAGGTACTGAGAACTGGAAATGTAGAAGAAGCGGTAAATTATGTAAGGGAAGTTATTACTAAGCTTAAAAGATATGAAGTGCCTCTAGAAAAGTTAATAATTTGGAAGACTCTAGAGAAACCCTTGAGTGAGTACAAGGCTGAACTACCACATGTGGTAGCAGCTAGAAGGGCGCTAAAGGCTGGCTACGAAGTGAGAAAAGGCGATAAGATAGGTTATGTGATCGTTAAAGGTCCCGAAAGACTCTCTAAGAGGGCTTATCCATGGTTCTTAGTAAAAGATATCAAGGATATTGATGTTAACTACTACATAGAGCACCAGGTGATTCCAGCAGCCATGAGGATACTTGGTTACTTCGGCGTTACGGAAGCGAAGTTGAGGGGTAGAGAAGATGGTTTGTGGAAATACTTTAAGAAGTGAGCGTTCACGTTAAAACTACAAATACTCCCTTAGGTCTCCTGTACACTCTCACTACTTTCTTCGTGAGCACCAATCTGCCACCTTTCTGACTCACTGCATCCAGTAGTCTTTGGGTTGCCACGCCATCGTGCAATATCGCATAAACGTTGTTGCTGTTCAGTATGGTTTCAACAGCCTTTATCGCTGGCACATCAGCTACTTCATTCCATTTGCTATCGTATATTATGGTTCTCAAGGTTCCGGATATTTCCTTGGCTTTTTCGAACACTTTGTCTGGTATGAACATCACGTATTCTTTCACCTCCCTTTTCTCTTCTTTTGGTAAGACCTCTTGAGTCTTCTGTGCCTCCTTGATTTCCGTAACCTCCTTAACCGCTACTTCTATCTCTTCTTTTGTTTTCTTTTCTTCTACTACTTCCTTTTCAGCTTCTTTCGGTGTCTCTTCGACCCCTACCTTTTCCTCTACCTTCTTCTGAACTTGTTCTTCTTTAGTTTTTTCAACCATCTCGGCCTCTCCTTTGCTACTCATTATCTGCTTCAATTGCGCTTCTTCAGCTTTGGCCATTTTTTCCGCCTTTAGAAGTTCCTCCTTCACCTTCGACGCTGGTTGCAAGTTACTCAGTGCTTTGGCTATCTCCTTACCAGTTAAGTCTTCAACTTCTTTACCCGGAGGTGCTCTGGCAACATAGGCTATGTTGGCTTGAGCCAGTAAGTTCTTGAGAATCATTGTACCTCCTCTATCACCATCAACGAATGCTATAGCAACCTTCTTTTCTGCCAACTTCTTTATCGTCTCAGGTATCTTAGGTTTAGCACCACCTAATGCTATCACGTTATCATAACCGTACCTCAACAAGTTTATGACATCTGCCCTACCCTCTACTATGATTACTGTATCTGATCTATCAACGCCTGGGCCAGCCGGTAACTTCTCTGGACCGTACTCTATTACTTCTGGCTTCTTGGTAGATTCGCTTATTTCCCTCAATATCTCCCTTATATCTACGCTTTCTTCTCTCCACTGTTTCAATATCTCCTTTGCCCTCTCTATTATCTTCTTTATCTTCTCCTTTCTTACGTCTATTATACTAACAACCTCTATCTTGGCAGGATAGGGTCCGACACGGTCAACGCTTTCCAAGAGAGCAGCTACTAATGCTGTTTCTGCTCTATCTAAGTTCGAAGGAACAAGGAGCTCCCCCACTACTTTGTTACCCCTTCTTTGTATCTTCACAATCATCCTTCCAATTCTGTTTTTGTCTTGTAATTCACGTAAGTCGAATTGATCTCCGAGAAGGCCTTCGGTTTGACCGAAGATAGCACCAATGATGTCATGCTCATCAACGGGACCATCGACCTCGACAAGAGCCTTGATTATGTATTTTACCATCTCTAATCCCCCTCACTCATCGCATTGGAAATGTGTCTGTTAGATCGCACGAATAACAGTTTTTAAATAAATGCCTAGGATTTGTACTTAGTTCAGTATGGACTCAATAAGGCTTATATTTACATCGAATACCTTTACATTATCTTTGTAACCCGTAAGAGTTCCGTGCTTAAGGTCTAATAAAGCATAGCCCTTCTGTGTACTATCTATATGAATTATATGCATGCCTTGATCAAGCTCTGCATGTAGTGCGGGTACTAGGTGTAAGTGTCCTACTACGAGGATCTTCGGGTTTACTATATCAACTGCCTTTAGTGCCGCTAGACTTCCCGCACTCTTCCACATTTTTCCAAAGACTTCTGGAATATATGGT
>JALWJF010000134.1 GCA_027081755.1 Desulfurococcales archaeon
ACTAAGCTTTTCTCTATCGTAAACTCTCTCGGCCAGCTCTCTGGCCTTTGCACCGGCTTCCTTCATTTCCAAGCATTCTAACAACTTCTCTCTGATTTCCTGAGGTTTTGCTGCATAAGTCCCTATGCCGTTACTCTCTATCAGCTCTTGGAGCTCCCCCGGAGGGCCATAAGCAAAGATGCAGAGTCCCAGAGCCATGTAATCGTAGGTCTTTTGAGGTATTGTCATTTGGTATGTTTTGCCTTTAAAGGGTCTGGGTATTATTCCTACTCTAACACAAGCTACCTTCGGCAAGTCGTAGTAGTTAACGGGTCCCATCCCTCCGTAAGCCTCCGAACCCGGGCCTACAAGCCTCAAAGGGATGTCCAATCCCTTTATAGCCTCGAAGAGGGGTCTTAGGGGTAAGTATGGGTTACTAAAATCCGCGACAAGAACCATTCCCTCTGAGTTGCTTTCACAACCCAACCTTCTGGGATCCGTTCCGTTAGGTACTACGTGAACCTCTCTTTTCAGTATCCTCATATAGTGCTTGGCTATAGAGTTCGTCGTTGCAACGGCCAGCTCACTCTCTCCTATAGATTTCAGATACTTTCTCAATGCTAAGGTTCCCAGAATCATCTTGAGCTTACCGGACTCTCTCAAATAAACGTCCCAAGGATCCCTTACGTCCGCAAAGAGCTTCTTGGCCTTTATGAAGGAAGGTACGTAAGCGGGAGGAACGCTAAAGAGAACCTCTTCAGCCTTGACTTTCTTGAAGAAGGACATTAGGTATTGTAGCCTGCTGTGAGGAACGTTGAAAAGCTCGACATCGATCCCGAGATCTCTGAGTGCCTTTGCCAAATAGGTCATTCTTAGGTGAGGCGGACTGAAGCTAGAACGCGAAGAGTAAGCTATTAACAACCTTTTGGCCCTAAGGGGTGATAAAGGGGAAGGGGTTTTTGCTTTAGGAAGGCGATGAGAAGGCTCAAGAGCTGGAGAGACGCCAAGGGACCAGTAGTTTGTCACGCCTCCGAACTCTTAGACGAGTTCGGGACCTTTGTTAAATGGACGGAGCGTTTTGAAGATGAAGTAATGGCTGTCTACAGCTTGTTGGGCATAGAACCTGTAAGGGTCAAAGCCAACCTTCTAGTTGGAAAGTTTAAAGGAATAATTAAGGCCCCAAAGGCTTGGAGCGCTTCCCCAGCCATTAGGGATGCGTATTCCTTAGAGTATGAGTTTGCTATGGTCGTTGAAAAGAATAAAAGATACTTTGTTGAGCCCGCGATGAGATATGAGGAAGGTTTTGTCGTAATAAAGGAACCATTAAAAGTCGCCAAGGAAATGAGCAAGGAGATAGGGAACCCCGTATTGATAGTCAAGGAGGTTCCCTTCGGATGTTGTTGGTTACCCGCACCTCTGGCTTGGACCTTCATACCCTTCGAGGACGCTGGTTTGGGGGAAGTGCCCAAAGGATATTCCACTTTCAAGTATCCCGTCACCGAAGGATGCTGGGAGCTCGAGGAGGAAGTTGAGGATGGTGAGGGTGAAGGTTTTGAAGTAGTTCACCTTCATTTCCTCTCTCCCATACTGAAACCTTTCATCAAGTTCAGAGCGCTTGAGATAAGGTTTCTGAGGGCTATAAGGGCATACAAGCTTTAAGCGGTCTTTCTATTCCCTTCTTCATAATCAAAAATGAGAAAGGAACAGTATATCAGAAAGGATGAATTCTTAAAAAGCTGTTGTCGGAGACGAAAAGAATATTCTTAGCAAAGATGAAAGAGATAGAGGAAGAAGGGACGTTCGACACGTAGAATGGTATGGTGATCGGGTCTGACTTCATTTTGCTTCAGAGGTTGTATAAAGGACAAGGAAGCATTGTTCCTCACTTACATAGCTGACTTCACGACCGGAGGGGCTATGTGAGCAACGCAGAGAGGTGTAAGAAAGTTCGTGCAATTATGACTTCGCTCCGGGCCTCAATCCTAAAGAATAAGGTGATAATAGTCATAGGAGCATGCATTGGAGTCTCAACAAGGTTTGCAAAGAATGCCAAGAAGTTGTTTGTATTGGAGCCTAAATTCCCATGTTTTCACATGACTCAGATAGGGAAGAGGCGAAGTCGAGTTTGAAATTCCAAAGCTAATGATAGAATCCATGAAACTGAACGAAAGTGGTAGCAAATAAGATCTATACCGTTAGAGGAGCTCTTGGACATGCGAGAACATTAGGGAAGGAGATTACATAAGGATCACCTGCTGCGATAAGAGCATCCTTAGAAGCGAAATAGACATGCTCAAGTCGATCACATAATCTTTGGATATTCGGACAATCCGCTGGTATTTGAAGAGTTGTTATTAGGAGGTGGAAATACAGATTTGACATATTGAAGCCGTACCCGTATCTGGCTCCGAGGCTTAAGGAGAAGGGGGTGCTAATAGCCAAGAGGATGTAGCTTTTGGTGGGGCCGCGGGGATTTGAACCCCGGACTACCGCCTTGTGAGGGCGTCGTCCTTCCGGGCTAGACGACGGCCCCGAACCCGCCATGGCCCCCTCCCCCAATATCCCTTAATAAGTTTTGAAGCAGTCCTATGAGTTGATAGCTTTGAAAGTAGGGGTCTTTGTAACTGCCGGCAAGCAGAACTTCTATTCCGCGATATCCTCTAGCCTAAGGACGCTGGAAGAAGTGGACGTTGAAGAGCTCTTATTAGTTCATACACAGAGAGCAGAAGATAACGCTAAAGCGCTTAAGGATATGCTGCTCAAGGTCTTCAATAGAGTTAAGAACGTGACCGTGTCGGGGGATGATGCGCCTTGGAAGGAAAGGTTTAATGAGATAAAGTCTTTGGAAATAGACTTGGCCGTAATCTCGCCAGCCGGCACGTCACTTTCGTCGCTCGTAACAAAGGCTTTCGAGACTACTGCCCACGTGAGCTTCCCCTTCAGCCTATGGTGGGGCCTAACGTATCCATTTGTGCCGCGCTTCTTACAGAGGTTCAATACATTGAACGGGTCTGAAGGGGATAAGATCCACTTGAACGTCGCTGGAAAAATAATGAGTGGAGGGATGGCTGAGAAGCTATTGGACACGGTAGGTGAAAGAGGACCCATAAAGAGGGAAGTCGCTCTAAACGTTCTTAAGATGAATTCCCACTACTCCAAGCCTTGTAGAGATGTGTGTGAAAGGCCAGAGCTAAAATTTGAGATAAAATACTCAACGAATGGTAAGGTAGATCCGAAAGATAGGAATTCTTGGAAAAATGCAGCAACGTTGTGGAGCGTTACCTTAGCGGATAACCCACCAAAAGACCTCCTGAGGAGCGCTAACAATGCCTTGAATAGGATAAACCAGCTCATGAGTACGGGTATTCTGGAAAGGGGTTCAGATAGTGTATTGTGGCTTTCTGGTATTTTACCAATTGACATGGAACCCGAGGGGATCTCATCTCCATTAATAGCAGACACATCGGCTCTGTACTTGGGTATTCTAAATACCCCGTATACGGTTAAAATACCTAGATGTGCATTGTACGAGCTTTTGCATAAGTATGAAGAAAGGGCAAAGAGGACAGTCAAGTATGTCAACTTGATAGGATTAATATCTAAGGTACTCTTCGAAGAGGTAAAGGCTAGAGGGTTCCTCCACCCGAGCCCTCCGGATCTATGCGATAAAGCACTGCTCCAAATAGATCCGCTTTTGTTAGAGGGTTATGCGATAGCTACTGAAGATGTGGGTATAGAAATGATGTGGAAAGGTAGTCCCATGGAGAAGCTAGCCAAACTAGTTAAGGTTAAGAGACTCCAGAATGAAACAAAATACTATAACGAGCCTTACGCATACTACGCAGCCTTCCAGCTCTTCTCTATATTCAAGTTAATAGACAAAGAACTAAACAAGCTGTATGGAACAAAGGGTAGCATTAGGTTTTCCGGAAAGGCTTATGTTAACAACCAAGTCTTCTCAAGTTTCTAAAGCATTTTACTCAGCCTATATCGTATGTGCGGGGAAACTATGGACATAGAGGAGAAGCTGAAGCTTATCAAGAGGAACACAGTAGAAATTGTAACTGAGGAAGAACTTAAGGAAAAGCTCGAGAAAGGGGAGAAGCTCAAGGGATACATAGGTTTTGAGCCATCCGGCCTCTTCCACGTAGGCTGGATGGTGTGGGCAAAGAAGGTTGACGACTTGGTTAAGGCTGGAATTGACATGAGGATTTTAGCAGCTACTTGGCACGCTTGGGTTAATGACAAGCTCGGGGGCGATTTAGAACTCATTAAAGCAGCAGCCAAGTATGTATGGCACGTACTCAAGGCGTTGGGCTTACCTATGGACGAGATAAAGTGGGTTAACGCTGAAGATTTGGTTAGTGATTCCAATTACTGGGCATTGGTTCTGAGAGTGGCCAAGAACACCTCCCTCGCCAGAATGAAGAGAGCGCTGACGATAATGGGTAGAAGGATGGAGGAGGCAGAACTCGACACATCGAAACTCATTTATCCTGCCATGCAAGTGTCCGACATAATATACATGGATCTCGACATAGCTTTGGGTGGCCTAGACCAGAGGAAGGCCCACATGCTACAGAGGGACGTGGCCCCGAAACTCAAGGCAAAAAAGGTCATAGCAATACATACTCCCTTGCTTACCTCATTGCAAGGAGGTAAAAGAATGGATGTGAAGGGGGAGATAGACGATTACATGGCTGAAGTGAAGATGAGTAAGAGCAAACCGGAAACGGCCATCTTCGTTCATGACAGTCCAGAAGAAATATGGAGGAAGTTGAAGAAGGCTTATTGTCCAGCTAAGGAGGTCGAGTTCAACCCGGTTCTAGACATAGTGAGATATGTAATATTCCCCTGGAGAGAGGGCAAGGAGTTCGTAGTCGAGAGGCCAGAGAAGTTTGGAGGAACAGTAGTTTACAGCAGTTATGAAGAGCTTGAGAAGGACTTTAAGGAGGGTAAGCTTCATCCCTTAGATCTAAAGAAGGCTACTGCCAAGTATTTGTCAGAAATATTGGAGCCCGTCAGAAAGTACTTTGAAGAAAATGAGGAGGCCAAGAAGCTATATGAAATGATAAAGGATAAAGTCACGAGATAATTCCATTCCTTAGAACGTAAATGGGATAGTAATAGGGCGGAGCGCACTTACCTCTTCCATATACTAACTTCCACAGCGCATGGCTCAAGGCATAACGGAAGGCCTCGTCCTCATACTTTCTGACCAAGTACGTAAGCAGTTTAACGGGCTCTAATTTTCCTTTTTCCTTAAACCTGATCAGCCAAGTCCAGTTTTTCGCTGACAAGGTTGTCCAATCCTTGAGCACTACAATCTTCTTGCCTTCAATCCTCAGGCCGTTAAGAGAGGCTTGACCGTCAATTTCATACTTCCCTGGAGGCAAGAACACGGTCTCGTTGGGTCTTAGGTAGACCTTAAGCTTTGGTGTATCAACCCCCAAGATGTTCATTAGGTAGAGCTTCCTCAAGGCAGAGTTTATAACGAAGGGATCAGAAAATATTAGATACTTAAACTTCTCCGAGCTTGACGTTATTAGATAGTACTTGCCTATCTTACTAACATTAAAGTTTATGTTTAATTTCTTAAGATAAGTTTTCCATGAGCTCAGAAGCTCTTTAGTCGTTATGTGTCCGTGAATGATTAAGTCGTAGGTATCAGTTACCAAAATCCCATTAATAGTTGACATGAAGTCTTCCAGCGACGTCATGTGGGGATAGACGTAAAACCACGTATTGTTACAAGGTCCAAAAGCAATCAATGTAGGTTGCTTTATTCCGAAGGGCTCCAAGTTCCTCGAGAGAGGGCTTAGATAATAGTCTGCCACTGCCCTCTCGCGCTTTAAGGTCTTTAGCAAATGTAGCTGCATCTCGATGTATTGGAACTTATAATTGATAGTACTCATTACTTCAAATATCAGAATAGTTATTGCGATTACAAGAGCTATCTCTGCTATACTGCGCTTCTTTCCCAAAAATACTGAAAGAACTAACAAGAAGCCCATTAACGTAAAGCCAAAATATCTGGAGCTGAACTTGATCAGAGTGAATATTATGGATAAAATTAGGACTGAAGCCAAATACGGATCTCTTTTAAAGAAGGCTAGGAATGATAATAGGGCTAGTATCAAGAGGGCTGAAGTGTATGGCTGAGAGACTGCTTTCTTAACGAAGTGTGCGAAGATCTCCCCAATGCCGTAGGGAGGATCTTCAATGTTTATTCCGACGTCCTTGAGAGTTTTATATGGGTGGAGCAAGTACTTAATTGAAAGGGGGTTAAAGGAGTACTGTATGCTGGGCTCAAGTAAGTTTAATAAGTATCCAATTAAGGCCGATACCAATAGCACAATAGCTACTGCGCTAAGTTTTCTCTTACGAAGTTTCGAGAAGAAGTCAACTACAGTAATGGGTAAGAGGGCTTGAAGTATTATTAGAGGATCAGAGAACACAGCCAAAACGGAGATTATTAGTAGTGGTACCAATCTCTCATTGATGGCTAATATCAAAATTGTGAATGAGATAAAGGGTAAGAGTTCATGCTTTGCGGGCTCCAAATATGAAAGGATTAAGTCAGAGAAAGTCGGTCTCCCGAGCAATAAGGCTATGGCTACTAACAGTACGTAAAGTGAAAAGGCTAGGAGCGTGATTTTGAAATTTCTCGTAAAATAGTATATTATCGAGAAGTTAAGCATTAGGGATATGAAAGAGTAGGCGATGCCTAAGGCTAAGAAATTCTTTATTGGAGATATAAGGTAGAGCGTGAAATACGTAACGAGTTCTGGGAACAAGAAGTTCGGTCTAGGGTAATACCACATGACTGTGGCCTTAATTGGGTCTTGCATTATGTTTTTGCTAAACAAGAAGTAATAGAGCCTTTCGTTACCCAAGTATGCAAAGGGGAATATAGCCAAGGCTAAAAGGATCACACTTACAACAATCAATATCCATTCTCTCATGTGATCCCCTTGCGAACGCTTAGGGTAACATAAAAACATCTTTACTAATGGGACTATCCCTATCGTCGGTAGCTCGAGTTGTGTGGAATCATTGCTGCAATTTGTAGGGACCAATGCCTACGCGAAGACCTCATTGAGAGTTCTTTGAGAGCCATAGGTCACAGGGGTCCGGACGGCTATGGCTATTGGATATCTAATGACAAGAGAGTTGCTATTGGAAATACCAGACTAGCAATTATAGATCCTAAAGATGAAGGCCTCCAGCCCTTCTTCAACGAAGACGGGAGATTTGGAATAGTGATGAACGGAGAAATTTACAACTATAAAGAAATTATGGATAAGATCGAGGATAGACATGAGTTCGTCAGCAGGACGGACACTGAAGCAGTACTTCACCTCTTCGAGGAAGTGGGAACCGGAATAACCGATTACTTGAGGGGGATGTTTGCAATAGCCATATGGGATGACCTAGAAAAGAAAATGTACTTGTTTAGAGATCATGTGGGCAAGAAGCCTCTCTTTTACTATAAGGATAAAGACGTGTTCGTAGCCGCTTCTGAGCCCTCGGCCATTTTGACCTTCCTTAGAGGTTTGAGGAAGGATTTAAGGCCAAGCATTTTGGGGACCTTTTATGGCTTCATAACAGTCTCTCCAATACGTTATTCCCTATATGATGGGATAGACCTCTTAGAGCACTCCCATATGATGGAGGTTGATCTGAACCTAAACGTTACTATGAAGAGGTACTATAAGTTAGATTTTCGTGAGGCCGGTAAGGAGTTCAAGTGGGAAGGTTTAACAGCCTACGCTGAGAAGCTTTACAAAGAGCTGATCAAAGCTACAGAATACAGGCTCGTAGCAGACGTACCGATAGCTATATCCATGAGCGCTGGCGTGGACTCAACGCTCCTAGCCGGAATTATAAGCAAAGAGCTCAACCAAAACCTGCTTTCAATAACAGTCTCTGCAGAGGGTAAGTACGATGAAGGACCATTGGCAAAGAAAATAGCCGAAGAGTTGGGATTGGAACACAAGCTAATTTACGTTGAGCTAGAAGACTTCTTGAAGTATGCTAAAGAGATAATAAAGAAGACGTACTTACCCCCCACAGATCCCGCCCTAGTGCTCGGACATGTGGTAGCGAAGCAAGCTAGATCTCTGGGCTACAAGGTACTGATAGTCGGGGAAGGGGGAGACGAGCTATTCATGGGTTATCCTACTTACACCGAGAGGTACGCGTGGCTTAGCAATCCCTTACTCAAGCTTCCCTTGGACTTGCTCAAGACCCAAGACATAAGTTCCTACGTACCGCTACACTATTTAAGGGCCATTCTATGTATCTTCCCCTTCTTGAGATATGTTACCATGAGGACCTTCAGCGGAAGCACATTCTGTTCCACTGTTTCACACATACCGAACTACTTCGATGTATTGCTTTATGCATTTAGGTTGAAGGAAGAGGCATTGAACCCTAAGAACTTCGCAGAGTACATGCTTTCACACGAATACGAGTTTAGGATACCTAGACACTTGACGCTTAAGGTTGACTTCGCTTCTATGAGTGCTTCGGTCGAGGCTAGGGCACCCCTCTTGGATTACAAGCTTATAAGGTTTGCTATGAGTATGCCACCCGAATACAAGAGAGTTATAATGGTAAAGAGGAGGAAACTCTTCGGCAAGTTATTTTTATATAGATTCTTGAGTAAGGAAACGGCAGATGAGGTCAACGCAAAAAAGATAGGATTCGGAATGCAAGTAATAGACATAATGAAAAAGGCAGTCAAGGAGAATCTGCTAGGGGAACTAGAAAAGACAGAATATTTGAAGAAACTAGTACCACCGGAGAGCGTCATAAAGCTGGATATTAGAAATGTATACATGGGTTGGGTTCTATACATGCTAGCTATGTGGGAGAATGAGATCTTTTAGTTTATTTTGGTTATCCTGAACTCCTTAAAGGTCCATGTGGGGTAGTAGTAGGCTGGGACACACAGACCTCTGCTATATATTAGGCTGATCAAGAGTCTCGTCAACGCTCTCTTCTGTGATAAGTACTCGAACCTTTTTATCAAGTAGCTTGCGAGTTTAAGTAAATTAATTTCGCCCTTCTGTTCTGCCCTAATAACCCATGCTGGTGACTGAAGGATAAGCTCTGTCCACTTGTTGGCTGTGAAGCTAACATTGCCTTTCAATACCTCGTTATTTATGACAATGCTGGCATTAGTGATTATTGAATATCTGCCCGGAGGCAAGTATATCTTTTCGGGGACCCTATAATCTGGTATATATACCTTAAGCCTAGGAGTTTTGAAGCCTAATAGGTTCATTACATAATATCTTCGTAAAATTGAAGATATTATTAGAGGATCACTCAGTACAAAGTATTTGAACTTGGTTGAGTTTGATAAAACTAAGTACCAATCTCCAAGCATCAACACTTTGTAACTTATATCATTTTTATCCATGAAGTTTAACCATACTCGTAGCAGTTCAGAACCTTCGATCTGGATAAGTCTAGGTGACAAGTGGGCCGGAAGAGATTGCTTGGCCGGTATCAAAATCCCATTAATAGTTGACATGAAGTCTTCCAGCGACGTCATGTGGGGATAGACGTAAAACCACGTATTGTTACAAGGTTCCAATGTTATCAGTGTAGGTTGTCGAATGTCGTCTAAAGCTTCGAAGACTCTCGTAACTGGGGTATCATAGTAAGTAAGGATCGCATGGACGTTCATTTTCTTAATTTTATTTAGTAGTTGTAAATCGTTAAAGTACATGTTATATGCCTTGGGAATGAGTTTTAACAAGGGTAACACCAAAAGCAGTATTGATACTATTGATACGAGTAAAATTACCTTATTCAATGAGGAAACTCTTTCATGCAGTATCGCTGATATAGACACAAAAAGTGCTAGCGTGCTGAAAACGAAGTATCGCGGATTGTTAACGACGGTTGAAGCTATGACTGATAGCATGAATACGGTTGCATAATATTTGTATTTCTCATACCCCATTAGGTGTATGAACGTTATGAGCATAAGTATGTATACTATAGCAAATATTATGTTAAAGTTTGACAACTTTCTGAGAATGATCGATTTCAAGTATCCAATTAATGAAATGCTATAGTCATTAGTATGTGAAAACAATTGGGTACCAATTCCATGGTAGAATAGCGAGAAGGGGTTGAAACTCACTTGGATGCTGGGCAGCAAGAACAAGTTCGAGAAATAGCCTAATATAGCCGCAACCGTCACCGTTAGGAAAACGGAAAGCCATGACTTCCTTCTAAACCACAATTCAACCAGAGCAACGGGGATTACTGCTTGAACCAGGTTGAGAGGATCTGAGAATACACTAAGTAGCGTAAAGAGGAAGAGGGGAACAAATCTCCTCTTGTGTGCGAGATATATTATAAG
>JALWJF010000135.1 GCA_027081755.1 Desulfurococcales archaeon
TGAGTCCGGAGAGTAGGACTACGAAGAGACCGCTCAAGAAACCATAGACTATACTTAACTTGACTACCCTATTCATAAGCAACTCGCTAAGAGAACGAGCTTCACCAAGGTGAAGCATAGTTGAGAACTTAGCTGCTAGAGAACCGTATACTGCCCCTCTATCTTCTGCTAAACCCGGTATAGCAACTAATATTGAGGGATGTCTCTTTAGTATTGGGGATGCCAAGGACCATAAGTAGCCTACGAACATCTCCAATACTCCTTGTACTATCATATTTAGCGTCTCTACAATGAAATCTTTCACAAGCCCCCTCCCTCTGGTTACTTGAGGGATGAGAACAAAAACCTTCAGCTAGAGAGCTTCTTGTAGTGATCCCTAATCTTTATATTCATTTCAACGGGGAGTACAATTATTCTTCCATCACCGGGATTACCCGTATATGCGCCTCTAGTGATAGCGTCTATGACCTCTTGTACTTTCTCTTCCGGCACCACAATCTCTAGTTGGATTTTAGGTATTAGATCTATAGTCACCGGTATTCCTCTGTAGCTGAGTGTTATTCCTTTTTGCGAACCTCTACCTTTGACTTCTATTACTGTCATTGGATATATGCCTATTTTCTCGAGTTCACCCTTTACGTCATCTAACTTCTCGGGCCTTATGAAAGCTATAACTAGCTTATCCATTATTACCACCCCCTTACATGTTGTAGGCTTCTTCACCGAGTTCTGGTAGGTCAAGTCCTACCTTTTCTACTTCCTCTGGCACTCTCCAACCCACTACAGCATCTACAAATTTCGCTATAATGTATGTCATTACCATTGCATACACTATGCTTGCTATTGTTCCAACTATTTGTGGAACTAATTGATACGGGTTACCAAAGAAGAGACCGGCTGCCTTTGCTACAGCTGGATCTGCGAAGAGTCCCGTAGCTATAGATCCCCAAACACCGCTCATACCATGGACGGCCCAAGCATCTAAGGTTTCGTCCCACCCTTTCCTTATTCTAAAGTTCACCATGCAGTAGCTTAGAATTCCTGCGATTGCGCCTATTATTATTGAACCTATCACGTCGACGTACCCTGCAGCTGGAGTTATAGCAACTAATCCAGCTACGGCTCCAGAAGCATAGGCTACTGTGCTAGGCCTACCAGTCTCCCTCTTTGTCATGAATGCCCATGCAAGAGCTCCACTGGCAGCTGCTACAGTAGTAACTAGCCAAGCATTGGCTGCATCTAGATTAGCTGCGACGGCACTTCCAGCGTTAAAGCCTAGCCAACCAAACCACAATATGCCAGTACCTATCAAGATCAATGGAATGTTGTGGGGTATAGCCTCCACTGTTTTTATGAATTTCCTTCTACCTATTATGAAGCTCAGTACAAGCGCAGAGAAACCAGAGCTTATGTGTACTACCATTCCTCCTGCGAAGTCTAGTGCATGTAAACTAGATAGCCAGCCTCCACCCCAAACCCAGTGAGCGATTACGCTGTATACTAACAATACCCATAACAATGAGAAGAGCATCCAAGCCTCAGCTTTACCCCTTTCGGCTATTGCAGATGCTATAATTGCCGTGGCTATGGCGGCGAACATTCCTTGGAATCCTACGTATATTAGTGTCGGTACGCTGGTACCAGGCCATATCTTAGGGATCTCACTGGGCAAAAGGCCTAGGAACTGGAAAGGATTGCCTATGAAACCAGCTATGTTACTGCCGAATGCTATACTGAAACCAAGTATGACCCAAGCTATGACTGCTATTGCAAAAGCCGAGAGTACGTGGTACATAGTACTTAGCACGTTTCTAGATCTGACTAGTCCTCCATAGAACAATGCTAAGCCGGGGATGGACATGAACAGTACCATGGAGGAAGCGCTTAGTAACCACGCGGTATCGCCCGGGTTAACTGTTGCCACAAACGTTCACCACTCTTCCCTCTCCTTTCGAACGAAGTAATAACAATTATCGCAATATTCTTGAACAATGTTTCTGAATAATGCCGCTGAGTGAAACAATGTGTAAGAGGACGAGACATTCAGAGCTGTGTGGTTGAACTCTTTTGGGTATGCTCTTCTCTCAGAACAAATGCTGGACACGCCCTTGATTCTGGGTGAATGGTCACTGTATGGTACTTACAATATATTAATTCTAAATACTTGCAATACTTACACTTCTTGAGATATGGAGATATTGCTTCTTTTTTCTTCTTTGTCTTTTTAGGTTTTGAGAGGCTTTCAATGATTTTACGAAACTCAGATATGTTAAAACCTTTCCACATGCATCTTACCCGTATCATTAGCTTAGTTCGAGACTTAGTAATGTGTTTAATGCGTTGCTCAGCGAACTCATGATGCTATCATAGTACTTGCTTTCTGGAGTCCACGTGCTATACTTGTCTATACCCT
>JALWJF010000136.1 GCA_027081755.1 Desulfurococcales archaeon
TATCAAGGAATGGAGTTGCAAGGCATACGCTTTTGGTAAGAAAATACCTTGCTTGCCTTCTGGTCTAACTTCGGGTAAGCCAAACCTCATTTCCAAGATCAACTATCCTACAAAGAATGGTACAATCGTTTTCAGGGGAAATGTTTTGCCTAAAGTTGATGAAATCGTTGAGACTCCATCGATAACGTTGCCGGAAGAGTGGGAAGAAATATTTGTTAAAGCTATGCTCGAAGGAGACTATGAAGTTAGCGTTAGTGTGGAGACAACGAACTTCTCTAGAGGCTTTATAAAAGAGGGGGACGATGTATGTGTTGCAACCTATTACCAATCGTTCTGGTATGGTACGAGTCACAACGCTACTACATTAGCACTCTTATCTAAATCTAAGACTAAGAGAACACTTATATTCTTGCCCTATCTAGGTAGTGAGATAGAACCGCTGTTGGAAAACTGTTCGGTCGTCTACTTAATTGAAGGTTTTGGTGCATGTGATAGTATGAGCAGAGATGAGGGGATACTCAGAATAGGGTGCAAAGGCAAGTGGTTCGGTTCACCCTTCGATACACCGGATAAGGTTAATATTAGTCTACTTCATAGACAACTGGACTTGATCTGGGCACTCCTAACGTAAATAGCTCCCCAACCTATGACTACATGAGGGAGACCTTGGACGAGGAGAGAATGAAGAGGGAAGCCGAAGGAGTTGCTAAGAGCTTGGAATTGAAAGGATATAAGACATCTGTTAGAAGGAGTGTGATTATGAACTTAGTAGGGGAAAAGAAGGTAAAGTATAGTGTATTGGCAGTTAAAGGCGAGACTGTCGTTAGGTGGAACGTCGCCGAAGAACATTATGAGGTAAGTATAAGACTAAACAAGGACGTCGATGAAGATGAAATGGAGAGTAAGGGATATATCGTGGAAAAGGATGGTGAATATACGAGACTATTCAAGAGATCTAAGAAACCCTTCCACTTCATGGGCGAAGTCCCATAGCGGATGAGGAGAGGTGTCCTTTGCTGAGAGATGAAGAGAGGACTACCGCCCCGACGCAATAAAACTTCTTTCCCAATAACCTCCTCCGGTACGGAAAACTTGCAAGAGCTAGATTCTATAATAAAGAGTCTTAAGGGCGCTGAAGTGTTTATACTCACGAACAAGACCAAAAAAGTATCTCTCGAAAACTCTAAGTTGGTAGAGATAAACTCAGGATATGAAATGGGATTGGCTGTGAGAGTTGAAAGGAACAAAAAACTGGGCTTCGCCTTCACAACATTAAACGATTTGAACGAACTAGAGAAAGCCGTGAGATGGGCCTATGAGAGAGCCGAAAAGGTGGCCAGAGTCTCAGAAGAAGTTCCTTGGTGGAAAGGCTTCCCGAGATCTAGGTGCTCTCAACCTCCCGGACTTTACAGTTCAACCTTAGAGAACCTCAGTTTAGATGAACTGTACAAAATCGCTAAAGAGTTCGAGTCTTCGATACCCACTACTTTTTCTGTGGACTCGTGGATGGAGGTTTCCGTACAAGAATGGTGTATAGCGAATACTGAAGGTACTCACTACTGCGAAAAAATTACTGAAGGAAGCACCATGATCTCCGTAAGTAAGAAAGTTGAAGGACGGCTAACTAAATCCATATGGGATGTAGAGATAAACCATGCAAAACTTCCTAATCCTAGCAAATTATTGGAGGAAGTACTTCCGGATGCCGAAAAGCTTAGCTTAAGGCCCAAAAGAGTTAAGGGAGAATATACGATATTACTCGATCCCAGAGCAGTCCATGAGCTGCTAGATTTTCTGATGGATGCTTTCTCTGCCCAAGAAGTCGTTACGGGACATAGCCCGATAAAGCTGGGAGAGAAAATGTTTTCAGAAAAGCTCAACGTTGTTGATAACCCGTCGCTTCCGGGTGGCCCAGACTCTCATGGGTGTGACCACGAAGGAGTTACCAGTCAACCGCTGGACCTAATCAATGATGGTGTAGTTAAGGGTTTACTAGGAGATCTGAAATGGGGCTACAAGGTAGGTTTCACTGGAAGAGGATTTAGGAATAGCTACACATCTTTCCCTTCGTCGAGTTATACAAACTTGACCGTCCTAGCTGGGAACGGTGCAGAAGGCGATGTTAGGGTTCTAGGTTTAACTGGCTTACATACGGCCTCTCCCGAAACAGGCTATATGAGTGTTGTCCTAAGTCCAGCTTTCATGAATGATGAACATGTAGAAGCTACTGTAAGTGGTAATCTGTACGAATTCCTAGGTGATAAGCTTCAAGGAGTTGGAAGATTAGGTCGTTGGGTGGGTTCTATCTTTACACCACCCATAAGCTTCGCAGCTCGTTTGGACTAGCCGAGGTCGGCATTTATTTATTAACAGTATTCATGATGAGATCTATAACGCTCATCAAAC
>JALWJF010000137.1 GCA_027081755.1 Desulfurococcales archaeon
TTACGAAATAAGCCGTATCAAAAGCTTTGGATCTAAAGGGCATCATTTCGGCAACAGCCCTTATCGCCTCACACCCTTTCTTTTTGGCTATCCTAATCATATCTAGAGAAGGATCTAATGCTATTGTTCCCTTCAAGCAAAATGCCCCTGTACCCGAGCCCACGTCTAAGAGTCTCTTCCCCTTTACGGACATCCCAACGCATTCTAGCTCTTTGAGGTATACATCTTTGTTCTTCTCATACCACTTGTCGTATTCTTCAGCAACCCCCTCAAATGCCTCCCAGCTCACCAGTTCTCCCCTATGCCTATAAAGGAAGCTTTGAAAGGTAAGACGCCCGCTGAGGCCGCCGTAGGGCGGGCTGTGGCGCGGGCAGACTCTGCCCCTTGCAAATAACTCCGGCTTTTGTCTTAGTTCTTGAGAGCGTTGATCTGTCCAGAAGAGCTCCCGTCCATGCCAGTTAGGGGGATAGAGGTCGTCCTAGGAGACGGGTATATAGAGTTTAGAACTGAGAAAGGAACGTATAGACTAAGGGCTAAGACAATAGCTGACCTAGCTAGGGCGAGCTATCATTTCGCAAAGAAACTTCTAGAAGGAAAGGTTGAGTGCGTGGAACCAACCAAGGGAGGGGAACCCTTTAAGGGTTTGGAAGAGTGGAGAGGTAAGGAAGGTTTTGCAAGGGCCGTAGAGTTCATGGTTTTAACCCTTTCGCCAACGTTCTCTAAGCTTTATGGTAAAGTTAGCACTGTTAGGTATGATCCCGGAACGGAGGTGGTTCAATGGAGCACCTAAGAGCTGAGCTAGAGATAAGGGGGTATTGGAACTGTGCTAAGTCTTTGCCTAAGGTTAAAGGTAAGTGTAAAGAGGTTATAGAAAGAATAAAGGAGGAGTGTGAGAGAGGCGAATGTTTTGTTGATCCAGAAAAGGTGCTAAAGGATATAAAATCTGTAATGCAGAAAGAAGAGAGCGAGAATGAGAAGGACTGGCTGAGGCCACTGGTAGTTACGCTAGTGGCCTTAGTAATTATAGAAACGTTTGCGTTGGCATTCCTATTTTTGGATTACACGAAGTACAAAGCTCACGTAAATATTGAACTAGGCAAGCTAGCTAGCTACGTAAACAAGATGGACAGGAACTTGTGGTTGATTAGGAACACGCTGTCTACCCTCGTAAAGGCCAAGACACGGTTAGATCAGAGACTTAAAGATGTTACGTGGGAGCTAAGGGCCTTAGAGCTGGCTTTAAGCTACCTTCAGCGTTAACAAATATTATTGTACCTCCCCTGCTCACAACTACGGTATCATTTATTATTGTAATTGAGGAAGGTACGAAGCCCAGATCTATACAATAGTCTCTTCCGTTGATTATAGTTAATATGCCCTCGCAGTGGGGCGATGTGTTTATCATATAGGGCCCGTTGTCTCCTACAACCACTCTTTGACCTCCGTAAGGGTAGGTCTTGTAATTGAACCACGTGCTTCCCGGCCTGGTCAATGCTAGACCTCCCTTACCCCAGTCAGCGTCTTTCCAACACCTATACGGTATGGTGAAGAGTATTTGACCTCCATGCCTCAAGTCCATTACAACTATCACGTCCTTGTCTATACCTCTTAAGACTGCTAGCTGGCCACTGGGTGAAAGCGTCGCTGGACATGTGAAGCCTTTACCCTCTTCTAGCATGACTTTATTTTTCAGATCGTATGCAATGAACCAATCCTTACCAACTACCAACAAGGTACTACCCTTTAACACAATCTTACAGACCTCCCTCGAAGGGAGCTTGATTTTAAAACCTTTAGTACTAGCGATATAGTTACTACACTTCGGATGATAGTATAGTGTTCCGTTGTATAAACCAACCCAATCTAATGTACACGGTAAGACCTTTAGCAACTGTAAGCTGGTGATGTTATAGACATACGAAATCCTTTGAGTGGTACAGACGATCAATGGGGGAGTTCCGAACGTACAGACTCCCGGAAATATGTGGGCTCCCGTTAGGACGGGTACGACAAATGTACAGAACAATAGTTCCAGCACGACTTATCACCCATTTTCTGTACAAAATCGGGAAAACTTCAATATGTTCTAAGGGCCTCAGATGGCTCTAGCTTGAAGGCGAGCCATGCCGGTATCAGAGAACCCATGATGAGTGAAACTATCATTGCCAAGTCAACTACCCATACCACGCTCTTGTCCAATCTAACGCTGAGCCCGAACGGAGAGAGCTCTTGTGTGACATAGTTCTGGACGGCCCTTAGGGTGAGTGATGTCAGAGGCAGTGCAATTATGCTAGCAATAACCGCATATATTAGGCTCTCATATAAGAATATCTTACCTACTTCGAAGTTATTGAATCCTAATGCTTTTAGTATTCCTATTTCCCACTTTCTCGATCTAACGTCCATAATCATTATTAGAGTAGTAGTTATTACTACTATAAGAAGTGTTGATGAACCCACCAATCCCGACAACACATTTCCTACAGAGGCGATCGCGCTGACAAAGCTTGCCAAAGACACCCTCGATAAGATGTATGTTCCTTTAGGTAATTTCTCTCTTAGAATATCAACGACATACTTCACGTTGCTGGCTTTATCAACTATAAGTATGATAGCATTTGGTTTGAGATTGAGGTACTTGAGAGGAATCAACACCAATGGAAGTTTTAGCATGCCTCTAAGCTGAGGAATGTCAACTATTCCCGTTATGTTCACTTTTATGTTACCTATAAAGGGAAAGTTAATGTAGCACTCCCCTAAGACTTTTACCTCTGGTGTCACTAGTGCCCCTCCTAGCTTACCTTTTAAAAGCTTTATTGTTGTGACCTTTTTCAAATCGTTAATGCTGGTATAGCCCACTATCATGACGTATTCAGTTTTGTTTTTGCAAGCCAAGTAGGCATCCGTTATTAGGGCCGAAAAATGATATAGTACGTGCTTTACATGAGGAAGCTTAAGGGAGGCCGGACCAAGTACTATGACAACCCTAGGATTTAGGGCTTCGCCATAGGCGCTCAATGCCTTCATTATCCCAGATACTAAGGATACTAAGACGGTGCCTCCCACAACGCCAAGCACAGCCATTGCAACTATCAGAGTAGATCTTATGGGTCTGCTTAATACGTTCTTTTTCGCCAGCTCGAATACTCTCATTAAGGTCTCCTGTATATACTCAAAAGTTCCAAATCTTAAGCTATCGTGGATAGCCATGCAAGTGATCTTGTTTAGGCATGGAAAGGCTGTTAGCAAAGATATTGCTGGAAGCGATGAGGATAGGTGGCTCACAGAGGAGGGCAAGAGAGACGTAGAAAGAGTTTCTAAGTGCTTACCAAAACCCAGCAAGATATTCTCAAGTCCTCTTCGTAGAGCTAGAGAGACTGCCGAAATACTATCCAAGGTCTTCAGAGTGAATTATGAAGTCTTACAAGAATTGGCGCCCGGTAAATTGAACTTTGAAACGTTCACTAAGATAGCTGTGCCAGGGGCCTTATACGTGGCGCATAACCCAGACCTAGAGAAAGTGCTAGAAGCTTTAGGTTGTAAAGCTGAAATAAAGGCCGGAGGAGCTGCAATAGTCTCCTTGGCCCCTCCTAAGCTCATAGCCTTAATCAATCCTCAGTTTTGTCCTTGAGCATATCCCTGACTTCCTTCTTTATTTCCTCTACTTCCTTTTCAATTTCTTTTTCTATTTCGTCTAGGGGTTTAGGCGGAGGCGAGAGTAGAAGCTGGATGCCTATCCAGAATAATAAGAAGCCTATAATACCTCCAAAGGATAGTGCTACGAGCTTAAGTATGAGTAATGCTACCTCTTCTGGTACAAAGAATGGTAACAAAACCCCTACGACGAGTAAAGCACCGACGACAACGAAGAATATGCCAACGAGGTCTTTCTTATGCATGTTCAAGTCCCTCTAATCGGACCTACGGGTTCAACTATGACCTTTCTCGCCATCCCCCTACCCAGAGCTATACGAGTTCCGTTCACCTCTATTATTATCGGTCCAATAATTGGGTTATCTATTACCTTTATTACAGCTCCTTCTACCAAGCCCAATTCTCTTAATCTAGTAACTGCTCTCTGGCCTCCAAGTAACTCCTTAACTCTTACTAAGCTACCGCTTTTCGCTTGGCTCAAGTACATGAAACGCCTTCCCGCGGCTTAATTGACGCTCGAGAGTATAACAATCTTTTCCTTCATGTTTTAAACAAAGCGTATGTTGTGGAATCAATTTAAGTATAAAGTTGAACAATGTTTAGAAATGCTCGGCATAAATGGAAATATTCGTTCATACCGCAAGGAAGAGCGGTGAGCGTGTGGCTGATCCCGAGACCGTGAGCAGAGTAGTTGAAACAATGAAGGCTGAGAACGTAAGATGGGTTGACATTCACTTCGTTGACGTACCCGGAAGGTTGCAACACATGACCTTCCCTGCCAGAGAAGTACTCGACGACCCAGAAACCGCTTTCAATATAGCAGTTGGAGGCTTCGACGGCTCATCTATAACCGGATTCACTATGATTAACGAGAGCGACATGCTTTTGAAACCCATCCCAGAGACGTTTGCCCTAATACCGGACGACTGGCAACAACCACCGGGGGTTGCCGCTGGAAAGACTGCCAGATTCATTGCACAGATATATTGGGGTGGCTACAAGAAGGGTGAGGCAAAGAGGTTCGAAAAGGATCCTAGATATATAGCTGAGAGGGCTGAAGAACATCTGAAGGAAAAGGGCTGGACTGCATACTTCGGTCCCGAAGTAGAGTTCATGATATTGGACAATGTTGAGGTTGAGGTTGATAGGCCATGGAAGACGATGAAAGTTGAAATAACAGCAAGGGAGGCCGCTTGGAACACACAGATGCCCGTAATAAGGTTCAAGCAAGGCTACGTTCCGGCGAACCCCTATGACAAACTCTTCTGGATAAGGCAAGAGATAGCTACCGTCCTTGAGGATTATTTCGGAATACAAGTTGAGGCCCATCACCACGAAGTAGCTTCCCCCGGTCAAGGTGAGATAGACTTCAGGTTTGATACTGCTAGCAGGGCAGCAGACAAGGTAATAACTCTAAAGTATGTTGTAAAGAACATAGCCGCAAAGTACGGAATGGTTGCTACCTTCATGCCTAAACCTGTCTATGCAGACAACGGAAACGGTATGCATACACACCAAAGCTTGTGGGAAGGTGACAAGAACCTCTTCTATGATCCCAATGACGAGTACGCAGAGCTCAGCCAGCTGGCTAGGTACTACATAGGAGGTATAATGAAGCATGCAAGGGCATTAGTGGCCATAACCAATCCGACCACATCCAGCTACAAGAGGTTGGTTCCTGGTTACGAAGCACCCATCTATATAGCTTGGAGTAAAGCCAACCGTTCCGCTATAATAAGGGTTCCGAACTATATGAGAGGCATTGAGAAAGCTGCGAGGATAGAGTTTAGAGCCCCCGATCCAAGCACGAACCCGTACCTAGCGTTTGCTGCGATGGTAGCGGCGGGTCTAGATGGTATACGCAAGAAGATCGAGCCACCGCCGCCGGTAGATAAGAACATATACGCGATGACACCGGACGAGAGGAGAGAAGTGGAAGAAGTCGTTAAGAAGCAGCTAGGTGTACCATTACAATTGCCGAGAACTCTCTGTGAAGCGATAGAGGAGTTAGAGAACGATCATGATTGGCTATTCCCGATATTTACCAAGGAGATATTGGAGACATGGATAGAGATGAAGAGGGAGGAGTGCTTAAGGATAGAGAGCTATCCGCACCCAGTGGAGTTCTACGAGTATCTTGATATATAAAAAAGAATTATGTTGACGCAGCTTGTGCCAACAGCTTTTTCATATACATATTTACACATCTGGAGAAAGTGGCTTTTGCCGTCTTTAAGCCCGTCATATCCTTACCTAGGTATTCCTTTGCAGCATCCCTTGCCTCTTCTATACAAGCCTTAGCCTCTTCTATGCTCGAAGCTTGGAGGCACTTCTCCTTGTAACTTTTAATTACCTCTAAGGCTTTTTGGATGGCTTTCTCAAGTTTCTGTGGATCCTCTACCTTATTCATGTTTTTATTCTTTATATCAATTAGTTTGTTTTCCATTCTCTGGAACATAAGCTCTACGAACTCTTTCACATCCACAGCCCTTCCCCATATTAGTGTTAATCAAATGTAAGAGGTTTATAAAGCGGCTCGGCGTCGCCCTAAAAGAGCTCACCTCTCGCCCGGCCTAGCGGTCCTCATGGCCGTGTTTTAGTTCCTTTCAACTCTTGAAAAGGGGGAACGGTTTGAAGTTACCTGAACTTCACTATGAAATTGTAAAGAGGATAGTTAACGGTGGTAAGGAGATAGACGAGATAGCCAAAGATATTGGAAGAAAAAAGGAAGATTTAATGAGACCCATTGCAGAGTTAGAGAAAGAGGGACTTGTTAAAGTATTAAGGAAAGTTGAGGAAAGATACGAACTAAGTTCGTTGGGTAAAAGGTATCTGAAGGAAAAACTGCCAGAGGAGAAGCTGCTGGAAATTGTTAGTGGGAATGAAATAGAGATGTCAAAACTAAAGGATGTCTTAGGTAGAGAATCTGGAATAGTGATAGGGCTTGTGAAAAGGCTCGGTATAGGCAGAATAGAGGACAAGAAACTCAAAATCAATGTAGAAAAACTCAAGGAATATGCTTCTAAGATTAGAGAATGTTTAGAGAGGGGAGAGGTATGTGAAGAACTTAAGAAGAGGGGGTTTGTCAAGAGAACAAAGATCACAAAGATAATAGTAGAGCCGACAGAAAGATTAGTGGAACTGTGGAGCAAGGGAGAGATAAAGAAGGCAAAAGTGATAACTGCGTTAACTTCCGGAATAATAGAGAGCGGTGCTTGGAAGGATGCTGAATTTAAGGAATTTGATCTATCTATAGAGTTCCCGGTTCGAAGGGTAAGAAGGAGACACCCCCTCATGGAGCTTCACGAACACGTCAAAGAAGTATTAATAAGTATGGGATTTGAAGAAGTTAAAGGAGAATACATAGACTATGCCTTGTGGAACTTTGATGTCTTACTAGTTCCCCAATTCCACCCAGCTCGTTCTGAAACGGACGTCTTCTATGTTAAGGGAGCAAAGGAAAGGCCTATAGAAGAAGACGTTATGAGGAGAACTGAAGAAGAACACAAGAAGTTGTGGGGTTATTGGAGAGCTGAGATAGCGAGGAGACTCTTGTTGAGGACACATACGACGGTCGTTACGGCGAGGACCCTTTACCTTCGAGGAGGAGGCGAGTACAGAGTTTTCTCTTTAGATAGGGTATTCCGCTCAGAAACGCTCGATCCAACACACTCAATGGAATTTCATCAGTTAGAGGGTATAGTTGTTGGCAGAAACGTCACGTTTAAACATTTATTGGGCTTCTTCGAGGAGTTTGCTAAGAAGATGGGACTAGGAGAAGTATTCTTCAAGCCAGCATACTTCCCGTTCACCGAACCCTCCGTAGAAGGTTTCATTAAGCATCCTAAGGTGGGATGGATAGAGGTCTTTCCCGGAGGCATGTTCAGACCCGAGATGCTCAAGATAGTAGGTCTTGAAGGATACCAAGTGGCGGCTTGGGGTATAGGCATAGATAGAATAGCTATGATGCTCTTGGATCTAGACGACATAAGGGAACTCTACACTAACGATCTGGACGTTATAAGGAGAACAAAGGTCCCTGATGTGGTTATCAAGAGGAGGTGAAGTCTCGATGCCAGTTATAAGTGTTAAACTTTGGGATTTAGAAAGGTTGAGTGGGGTAAGCCTGCCAAGAGACAAAGAAGAACTCACGAAACTTCTAGCTATATTTAAAGCTGAATTAGAGGAATTAAATGAGGACGAAGTAGTATATGAAGCATCACATGATAGAGCAGATCTGTTTTCTGCTGAGGGACTTGGAAGAGCTATAGCCATATACTTCGGTAAAAGAGAGGTCTCGATGTACAAGGTAAGGAAAGGCAACGTTATACTTGATATAAGTGAAGCTCCCAACTACAGACCATATGCCTTCGGCGCAGTAGTAAGGAACTTGGTATTAGATGACGAATCTATAAGACAGTTGTTTCAACTTCAAGAAAAACTGGCAATAAGCTATGGTAACAAGAGAGAAATAGTTTCAATAGGGCTTTATGATTTAGATGTCTTGGATCCAAATTGGTATGATAAGGACACATTCATTATAAAGTATAAGGCTGTTGCTGACGGTAAGATGAAACCGTTGGGTTACGACGAAGTTATGAGCTTTGACGAAGTCCTCGAAAAGACTCAAAAAGGCCAAGAATACGGCCACTTGGTAGTTAGGGGCCAATATCCTATATTCGAATGTGAAGGAAAGGTAATGTCCTTAGCGCCTATATTGAATGCTGAGGATTACAAGGTCACTGAGAATACTAGAAACGTATTCGTTGACGTTACGGGTACAATACCGGAGATAATGCTTAGAGTATTAGATGTAATGGTTACGTCAATAGCGGAAAGATCGCCAGAACCTATAATAGAGAGTGTGAAAGTAATTGGATTTGGATATACACCGAGGTTGAGATACAAAGAATTGGAAATTGATGAAGATGACATAGAAAGGGTTGCTGGAGTTAAGATAAAGGATTATGGGCAGCATCTAAGAAAAATGGGACTAATCGTGAGTGACAGAAAAGTTATAGTGCCCCCATTTAGGATAGACATCTTCGACAAGGTTGATTTAGTGGAGGACGTCTTGGCGTCCTATGGCTATCAGAACCTACCCAGAGAAGCGCCGGCACCAACACATTGGGGTTCAAGAGATCCTTTCTACGACTATTTAGCTAAAGTAATGATAGGCATGGGCCTTAACGAAGTGTTCAACTTCGTTTTGGTAGACGAGGAAACGGTCAAGGAACTTTTGGACACAAAGCCAGTGAAGATAATTAATCCTAGAATGAAGAGCTTCTCTGCGGCAAGGCCCTCACTAATACCTTCGCTATTGCTAACAGTCAGACAGAATCAAGAAAAGTTTTCAAAAATAGAAGCATTTGAAATAGGTCCAATAATTAAGCCAGAAGGCACTTCTTGGAGGTTAGGTGTAGTAATAGCGGGGGATAAAGTAACATTAACGGATGTCGGTGCAGTA
Organism: Desulfurococcales archaeon; assembly: GCA_027081755.1. Taxonomy (GTDB): domain Archaea; phylum Thermoproteota; class Thermoprotei_A; order Sulfolobales; family Ignicoccaceae; genus Ignicoccus. The sequence continues at coordinate 9,122 of JALWJF010000137.1, forward strand.
TTAATGGGCCTCAGGGAACTGTTCAATGTCAATGTGAAGCTTGAACGATATGAAGGGCTACCTTTCATACCCGGAAGAGCAGCTAAGATTATCATAAACGGGAAGACGGCAGGGGTAATGGGTGAGGTTCATCCGAGACACCTGACAAAAATGGGTGTCAAGTACCCGACAGCTGTCTTGGAATTGAATCCAGAATTACTCAGAACTCCATTGCATAGCTAACTTATGGGCCTCATCTCTTATCTCGCATAGTTCTCTCATGTTCCTCCATCCTTTTATTCCTTCACAACCCGCCAATAGTTTTTCAACACCCAAGTCTATGTCATACTTCCTTAGCGTTAACCCTACAAATATTGCATTAACTAAGAGCTCATAGTTCATGTTACATCTGGTAAACTTCGTCCTTATCCTATCATAGTCAACTCTTCTAGCTAAAGCAGCGGCAACCGCTACTGCAGAAGCCCTCCCACACCCTTCTTCACTAGTCACATATACTTGATTTCTGGACATCTCTCTGGCAGCCTTCTCTACAGCTCTTACAAAGTTGCCGAAAGGGAACACCGAGTTTTTGCATAGAGGTTGATGAACCACTGAAACATACTCTGCCTTTAATGGTTCTTCATTCACTACTATTAACATTAAACCCTCGTTTTCGGGTTTATCTATTTCTGGTACTTCGACATCCTCTAGGAAGCAGATCTTGCTCACACACTCCATGTTTTTATCTCCGCTAGGAGCGGTGTGTGTCTAATTAAAAGTGAATAGAATTCATGTGCATACGACTATTACCTTCTTACTTAATGATCTGAAACCAGCCTTCCTCAAGTACTCTTTAAACTCTTTTATCTGTTTTGTACAACACCCCTTTGCCCGCAAAACATATTCATTTGAATATTCTACTATTTCAATAACTTCGAAAGGGGCTGCGCTAAGCAGTATTTCGATCTCATTAGACGGGACCAGAAGTTTTCTTATGACACTTAACAATTTAGTTCTTGCCCATCCAGATCTAGTAAGGCGGGCTAGTTGTAACGAATAATTAAGTTTTATCTTCGTTATACAGCCTTCTTACTTCTTCCAGTATTTTAGGTAATGCAATAGAAGCCCTCTCTCTTATTGCGATGTCAACGTAGCTCTTCAAAGCCGATGGTTCCGGATTTATCTCTATAATTATTCCTCCTCTGCTCTTGGTAAGTAG
>JALWJF010000138.1 GCA_027081755.1 Desulfurococcales archaeon
GCGCGAAATTTAAGGCAAAATACTTGGTTTTCCATCTAACCACGTCAGAGAAGCTAGAGGATGACGTGAAGGGAAAAGTCTTCGAAGCGGGAAAGAAGTCTGTAATAGAGATAAGTGAGTACGCAAGAGAAAAGAGAGTTGACGTCGCACTAGAGAATACACCAAGATTGGGTCAGCCGGACTACTTTGCAACCCTTCACTCTTTAACGGACATACGATTCTGCTTCGACATAGGTCACGCCGTAACTACATTCAAAAGCAGACATAAAATGAAGTTAGATAACATTAACGTTGATGAAGTGTTAGAAGTGTGGAAGGCAGCTATAGGAGACAGGGTTAGGTGCCTACACGTACACGGTGTAGAACAAGAAAAGGGTAAGACCAAATCACATCAAATGCTCATTTATCCCATAACCAAGAGAGTCACTGCAAAAGCTATAGCAATGATGGGAGTAGACGATGTTACCCTTGAGATATATTACAATAAGGGCAAAGAAGTTGAGCCAAGGGAACTGGCAAAAGAGATACGGGACATAAAGTCTTGGGAGAAGGTTTACTTGAAGTGATAGAGAGGTAGGTTTGGAAGCCTTATTCCCCTTTGACCTTGATAGTGCCCTTGCAAGAAGTATTCCTTCTCGACCGGGCTATCGAGTCTCACGAAGACCAAGTGAAGGAAAGGCGTCCCCGGTCTTAGCCTTACTGGGAAGGAGCTACCGATGACTTCAATTACTATCTGACCCTCAAAACCTGCATCAACCACCGTTGGTGGGATATATAGACCAAGCCTAGCTAGCGTACTCTTTAGATTCACTAGGGCCACTAAGTCAGAGGGCATCTTTACATATTCTAAAGTATGGAGAAGCACGTGCTCATAAGGCTTTATAATTATTCCCTCTTGTCCCATTACACTAACTTCATAGTATTTACTTACATCAAGGGACTTATTGACATCTAGAGCTTCATCTACTTCTTTGAATCGGGCATACTCCTCCCCTATTCTTAGATCCACTCCGTTCTCCCTTATCTGTCCCTTTTCAAGAGGTTCTATCATGAGCCAACCTTTCTCTATATAGGCTCTTATTCCCCTGTCCGAGAGTATCATATGTTTGCCCAGAGTGGCGCTAGAGTCGGTGAGAAAAATAAAGTAGTTTCCACTTATTTTCCTCATCTCGTTCAACTTCCGGGGTCGAGGTTTGGATGAGGAACCCTTCGTATTCGTCATAGAGTCGTTTGACAAGGAGGGAGAGCCTCATGAGAGGCTCATATCCTGTGTAGAAAGGAGGAGAGACGCTATTGGAATAATGGAGGGAATTATGCTTTCCGCAAGTGAGAGAGAGCCAGTCATATGTGTCACTGGTAAGCACTTGACCCCTAACAGAGTCTATGACAGATTCATAGTTGTCATTCCAATAAAGGCCGCTTTAATAGACATTGATGAAGATGAAGACATTGAATATTGGGAGATTGATAACAAAATATATGAATTAGTTAATGAAGAAGACGAGATGGGCTACAGTAGGGTTGCTATTAATAGGTACGATTAGGAGGTTAAAGATATTAAGGTCGTTGTTTCTCTTATTCCTTCTAGTTTCCTTACTTTCTCCAGTATGAAGTCTTCGATCTTGTTTAAGCTGTCAGCTTCAAAGACGGCCACCACGTCAACAGGGCCTGTCACTATATCAACAGTTTTGACATACGGTAGCGTCTTTAGGGCTTCAAACACCTTATTCTCCATACCGGACTCGGTCTTAACCAATAAGTATACACGAGCCACGCTATCCCCATAGCGATTTCATACCCCACTCCTAATTACTCTACTGCGATGCCTACTGTCTCTTTGATATTCTTGAAACCTTTCTCTTTTAACCACCAAGCTATTCCGGCACTGACTTCTGAGAATACTCTGGGACCCTTGTCAACTAAAGCTGTACCTATCTGAACTGCTGAAGCACCCGCGAGTATGAGTTCTACGGCATCTCTCCATTCGTAAACGCCACCTACTCCTATTATGGGAGCCTTAGTTTCCTTGTAAACATCATAGATGGCCCTAACGGCTATTGGGTGTATTGCCCTACCGGATAAGCCACCCACTTTGTTCGAAAGGACGGGTTTCATTACATCTACATCTATTACCATAGCTCTCAAGGTATTTATTAATGTCAAGCCAGATGCTCCGGCTTCCAAGGCCTTAGAGGCGGTTTCGACTAATCTATCAACATAACCGAGCTTGACGAATACGGGTACATCAACTGTAGTCGCGACGGCTTCGGTTATCCTCTTTACCATTTTTATATCCATTCCGATTTCCAGTCCCATTCCCTTTGCGTGTGGACAAGAGAGGTTTAACTCTAGAGCAGAGGCTCCGACGTCAACGGCTTCCCAAGCGACTTCTTGAAACTCGTTCTCATCCTTTCCTGCTATAGATACTATGACGGGTAGGTTGAACTTTTTCCCCACCTCAACTAATCTTCTGAGAGCCTTCTTTCCTGGATTCGAGAGACCTACGGCATTTACTAGTCCACATGGTGTGGAAACAACTATTGGTGGATCATAGCCTTTACGAGGCTCTGGGGTTATACTCTTGGTCACTAGGGCACCTATCTTGGCTCTCTTGGCTAGATATTCCATAGCATTTTCTTTGCCTCCTAAGATGCCAGAGGCTGGCATAAGAGGATTATCTAATCTTAAACCGCCAACCTCAGTCTCGAGCATTTTCTCGCTCCCCTTTGAACACCGGGCCTAAAGATAATACTGACTCCGAAGGAACCTTAGTGGGAAGTCATGAGAAGGGGAGTCATTAATACAGTCGAAGTACTGATACTGATAATGATATTCTTAGCGGCAGTGGCCTTCTTTGCAAGCTTTTACCTCAATGCTACCAAACAAGAGGCTAGGGCCGTCCAAAAGCAAGTAAGTGCGACGAACTTACTACTCAACCCGCCGGTTAAGATGATAGGAGTCATAAGCATTGAAAATGGTACCTTGGTAAACACAGCTTCAGATACACTAGATGATCCTAACGTAGTAGCGTTTGCATGTATACAAGAAACTGAAGGAGGTAGATGGTGGATTAGCAGTAGTGGAATTAGATATGGGACACAAGGTCCTATTTACAGCATATTGAATCACTTGGATAGAAGTGCTAAAATAGTGGCGGCTGTCGGTGAGGGCAATCTGGCCAGTACAGCCATCAACATTACTAAGATAAAAGAGAATATAACTACTGTGGCATTCAGCAACACAACTTCCCTTTTAGCAGTATGCTTTGATGTCAGTAAGAATAAGATACTCAACGTCTACGCTTTTACAGGGCTTTCATGTGACGAAGAAGTCTTAAATGAAACCGTAAAGGAAGCAGCTCAATGGTGCTACAGTAACATCAAAAACTACGCTCCGGGTGATTACTTCAGAGTTTATTTCGTTGACCTCTTCGAATACGCGTTGCCGGGCGGTGTCTCTATAGTTCCCTCACCCGTTTTACCAAAAGATATAGTGAACAAGGGAGGTGTCTTCACAATGTTAGTAAACTTGGCACAAGATATTAGACCTAATCCGGTGTCAATGCTTGACAAGAAGACTACCGGAACACTAACTTTCGATGACATAGCAAACTGGTTAAAGAGTACTGATAATACGACTACTGCTCTAGGGACTTTCAGTGCGTCATGTGAATCGTGTACTTTTTATATAGGCTAATCGATCTCTATGAACTTATGTATTTGAGGAATTACTCTGAATTCTCTCCTAAGCTCTTTATCTTCTAGAACTCTAAGAGTGAGTTCCCTAGAGACTGTAGAATAGTCGCCTTCACCACTTAAGGGTTGAAGTATCTTAGGAACCCTTACATCTCCGAGTTCTCTCATGAATCTCTTCACACAAGGTATATCTGATGCTCTTGCTACGAGTTTTAGCTCGACTTTGCTAAAGTTATTTATTATCTTTTTTATGGTCTCTACATCAGCCATATAGTAGTCGCAAGTGACTTTTGGACTTAATGTTAACCATACATCTCTCCCTTCTAGCGCTCTGGGATATATGGTACCGTTTGTCTCTACCTGGAAAATTCCATCAAAGCCTCTCTTCCTTAGCATCTCTTCAAACTTTGATAGACCTTCTTGCTGAAGTAATGGCTCACCGCCAGTAACAACCACTAGGGGAACGCCCTTCGGTAATATTTCTGAGATAAGATCTTCGATCTTAACGTGCTTACCCGAAGTCCAACTGTACTTTGTGTCACACCAAGGACAGCGTAGGTTACAACGCGCAAGTCTTACGAAGTAGGCAGGTGTGCCTACTAGAAGTCCTTCACCTTGAATAGATAAAAAGCGTTCAACTATTTCGAGTTTCATGCTCCCGACTTGGCCTTTATCTCTTCTAGTTCTTTTATTATTTCTTCCACTAGGTCCTTAGCTGCTCCGGGATCGATTATTGCTGCACTAGCCGCTTGCACTTCTATTCCGGCTGCTTCTCCCAACTTCTTCTTGCTGGGTACGTATATGTAAGGTATACCCTTCTCCTCACAGAGGAGGGGTAAGTGGGCTACGATCTCTGGTGGGTCAACGTCCTCCGCTATAAGTACTAACTTGGCTAGTCCCTTCTCTACTGCTTTTGTGGTCTCGTTGGTACCCTTCTTTATCTTTCCTCCACTCTCCCTGGCTTTTTTGAGAGCCTCGTAGGCTTTCTCGGCCAACTCAGGTGGAACCTCGAACTTAACGTAGAATGGCTTGCTCATCCTCATCCACCCCTCGTCATGACCCCTCGTCCTACGGGGGGTTTAAAGTTATCCATCGACACGGAGAGGGAGGTACGAAGGTTTGGAATGGGACTCCATAACTCTCATAATGTTAATATTATCAAATTTTATAATGACTGTAATGGTCTACTTTAAATTGTATACGCTTGAAGATATTAACAGAATTTTGAGATTTATTGTAAAAAGAATAAAGAAGGAAGAGTGCTTAAAGCCGAAGGCCGCAAGCGCTCTAATTCAAGCTGCTGAATTGCTAGCATTAGATGCAAGACGTCTATATGAGAAAACTAACGATAGAGAGTTCTTAGTGATAGCTAAAAAGTGGGAAGAGTTTGTGAGAGCGAATAAAGGAACAATCCAGAAGCTTATAGACAAAGGACTTGAAGATTAAACTAATATTACGCTTTAAGGTCTAAGTAACCCTTAAAAACTAGTACCGTGCCACGCTCCCGGTGACAAGAGTATGGAGTACATCTATGCGGCTTTATTGCTCCACGCAGCTGGTAAGGAGATAACCGAGGATGCTGTAAAGAAGATACTGGAGGCTGCTGGCATAGACGTTGACGAGGTCAGAGTCAAGGCCTTAGTGGCCGCTTTGAAGGAGATAAACATCGAAGAGGCCATAAAGAGTGCTACATTCCCAGTAGCAGCTGCTCCAGCAGCGGCTCCAGCCGCTCCAGCTGCAGAGGAGAAGAAGGAAGAGAAGGCAGAAGAGGAAGAAGAGGAGAAGAAGGAGGTATCCGAGGAAGACCTCAGCGCAGGTCTGGGAGCTCTGTTCGGTTAAACGCCTTTTTCACTTACGAAGTCTTTAAGAGCCTTCTTAACTAAGAATTCCATCATTTCCTCAAGTCCTTCTCCAGTCTTCATCGAAACCTTGTATACGGGCAGACCTAACTCTTTAGCATACTCTTCGGCTAACTTTACCTTCCTTTCGTTAGCTATGTCCATCTTGTTCAGTGCAACCACTACCTTACTTTTTGGCACAATTTTTAGAACGTTTTCTAACACGGTATTTTGCTCTTCTATACCATAGCTTTCATCACTTACGTCATAAAGGAACAGAAGTACATTCGGTAGGTATCTGATAGCAACTGCTGCCTTCCTTTCTATTTCGTTCAATTTTTCCCAAGGCCTATCGAGTATTCCGGGCGTGTCGATGACTTGTAGCTTGTATTTCTTTAAGTCCACATGACCTACATGCACTTGTTTTGTAGTGAATGGATAAGAGGCGACCTCGACCTCTGCAGTAGAGATCCTCTTTACAAAGCTAGACTTGCCAGAAGACGGCATCCCCGCTACGACGAGTCTAGGTTGCTCAAAGTCTATTGAAGGTAACTGCGCTATTGCATACTTGAAGTCCCTTATGGTCTTGAAAGCTCCAGACGATCTTCTAACCATGCTCAGAGCTCTTCCCACAGCTTCTCTCCTAAGCCTGGCAGCTTCCTCTAAACTGACCGCGCTTCTTACTATAGCTCTGTAATCTTCCCACATTTCTTTCATCTTTCGTCGAAGTTTTATCAGACCCTTAACGCTTGCCCAATACTTCCGATAAGGGACCGTTAATGATGCCAATTCCAAGTAAAATGGATGAATGGCTTCTGGTGGAGGTAATTTGTCCAAGAACGACATCTTATCTATTATTATTTGGTAAACTAAGTTAACTCTGTTTATCTCTAGATTAATTATATCTCTCGTCCTCTTGCTCTTGGCCCTTAACTCTGGATATCTCCTCAATACTTTACCCACTATTTCCTCAGCTGTTGGTACGTGTAGATGCCGGAAATAGCCCGGTGGGTCCCTCAACATCACTTTCAAACCCGTAATCCCTCATGCCCGAAGAGTTAAGTCTCTGGGAGATCTTACTCAAAACCATTTCTCTAAGCCTCTGGAGGAGTCTCCGCTTATCCTCCATGAACACTACATCGCTAAAGGCATTAGCGACTATTACATGAGCAAAGGGGCTTGGCACGTCCAGAGGTCCTACAACTTTCACTTCTATGTAACCTTTTTCTATTCTCATTACCGTTTCTATGGCAGCGTCTATGTTCATGTAATCTTCTAATATCTCTCGCAAGGTCTCCTTGTAAACTGGAAAGTCCTCTATGTTTTCCACGACCTCTATCAGTTGCTGAGCAGAGATTTGCATTCGTTCGGGACTTTTCTCGTGCCCTCTATACCTCTTCAGTATCATGAAACTTCTTTGGGCGCAATGCCTAAACCTTCTTTTGAAGAGTTCTGTCCTTTTTACTGCCTCTTCTACATACTTTCTTACATTAACGCTATTTACGTCATTTAGCACTTCCTTGATATCTATGTCAGGATGGCCAGGTACTGTCAACATGAAACCATAATCAGTAACTGTCACACTTACGTTGGTACCCACTTTCTTCCCTAAGGCATAAGCATATGCTCTAGATAGAGCATCTATCCCTCTTCTCCCTATTAAGAAGTGGAAGATAAAGTTTCTCCTATCCGGTTCATCCCATATTTCAATTAGATAGGTACTATCTCCAGGCACTACGCCTATATACTGTTCTTGTTCCTTAGCATAATCTATTAAGGATTTAGCCGCATGCAACTCTAAGTTATACTCTTTGCTCAATTCATGTACGCTATATTTTAGCAATCTCTCTCTGAACCTCGCCACCTCTCTGGCAGAGTCGTATGCCAAGGGTAGCATCTCACTAAACCACGCCGGAACTGTTGGTCTCTCGCTAGGAGCCGGTTCAACGTAAATATTCATGCCTTTGGAGTAGAGGAAGCGGTAAGTCTTTCCCGACAGCACAAAGACGTCCCCCGGTACCAAGTTCTGAGCAAATAGTTCCTCTACGTTACCCAGAGGTTTCCCGGTCTTTGCATCATAAACCCTCACCTTACTTTCATCTGGTATGGTACCAGCATTCATGAGGTATATCATTCTCGTGGTTCTCTTCCTCTTCAAAACGTTCTTCTCCTTATCCCAGTATATTTTGGGATATACCTTCTCCTCCTCGAGCCCGTACTCACCAGCCAAGTACTTTACTACGGATATGAAGTCATCCCAGCTTAAATCCCAGTAGGGATAAGCCCTCTTAGTTATTTCGTATGCTCTCTTAAGTTCAACTTCTCCCATCTCTAAGGTCAGAGCTATTATGTGCTGTGCTAGAACATCTAAGGCGTTCTTTGGTATCCTGACCCTATCTATCTTCTTCTCCATAGCTAGCTTAGCCAAAACCGCGTTTTCTAACAAATCGTCTCTGTCAACAACTATTATCCTTCCCTTTGAGACTGCATCTATCCTATGACCTGCCCTTCCCACTCTTTGCAAAAGTCTGCTAACGCTCTTGGGGCTTGAGAGTAAGATCACCAAATCTACGTGACCTATATCTATACCCATTTCCAGAGAAGTAGAGGTAACGACGACCTTCAGCTCTCCTTTCTTAAGTTTTTCCTCCACCTCCAACCTCACTTCACGTGAAAGGGATGAGTGATGTGCTGCTACTTTGTCCGCTAAACCTTCTTTCTCTAAGTACTGCTTCAGTTTGAAAGCGACCTTTTCGGTGCTGTGTCTCGTATTGGTGAATATTAGAACTGCCCTATGCTGCTTTATTAATTCAACCATCTTCTTGTAAATGGATTCATTTAGCTCCTCAGCACTGGCATTAACAATGTCCTTTACTGGGCTTAACACCTTTATATCTATAGGCTTCGAAAACCTCGCATCAACTATCCAGACCTCTCTGTCCTTACCCCCTAAGAACGATGCCATGGTTTCTAATGGATGTATTGTAGCACTCAAACCGATCCTTTGATATTCTGTCAGTTCTGCCAACCTTTCCATACTTAGAACTAAGTGTGTGCCCCTCTTACTAGAGGCTATTTCATGTATTTCATCTACTATGAGCCATCGAACCTCAGATAGTTTCTCTCTGAATTTTGGAGATGCTAAAGCTAGGGCAAAGCTCTCTGGAGTAGTTATGAGAATGTGGGGAGGTTTTCTCAGCTGTTTCTGTTTCTCGCTGGGAGAGGTATCGCTGGTCCTTATGGCTACCCTTATCTTCTGCGTATTCTCTGGTACAAGCTGATATATCTCATTTAACGGTTCCAATAAGTTCCTCCTCATGTCATTACCTAAAGCTCTCAAGGGAGAAATGTAAATCGCATACACTTTGTCTTCGAGAGCTCCATCTATTGCCTTCCTCAGTAGTTCGTCTATTATGCCCAAGAAGGCTGCTAATGTCTTCCCGGTTCCAGTAGGAGATGATATTAGGACATGCCTTCCCTCTTTGATAAGCTTTATAGCTCCTCTCTGGGGAGGAGAAAGGTTGCTATACTTTCCTTCGAACCAGCGCCTAACTATAGGATGGAGAAGCTTCAAGACTTCCTCTGAGGGAGGTAGTGGATCCAACCTCATAGTGAAGGACCGTAGAGAAGTTGAAATTCACCAAAAAAGTCTCAGCGCTTGGTGCATCCAGCTGCCAGATATACTTTGCCCTTTAATAGAGTCTGAGTCCTCAGAAGACCTCCCACGGCTGGATTGATCAAACTAGTATAACACACCTTATTCCCATCTAATGTAGCCAAGACATATAGTGAAGAGAGCTTCTGTGGTACATTCTCTATTCTAAACTTAAATGTTCCAGCATTGCTTTTAATCACTACAGTGCTATTTGTGTAGTTACCTAAACCGAAGATGAGTCTCCTCACAGGACTAAGTTCTAGTCCTTGAAGCAGTGCTATATTCCTCTGCAAGTTACCTACATTTATGACGTTACTGTTCCCGTTGGGATCGTAATAAGCTATCTCTATACCATTTCTTGCTCTTACTAAGAAGAGTACATCGCCGACATAACCCTTACCACTGAAGTCACCTACACCAATATAGTTGTAAAGGCCATTGATGTCATAGGTTACTGTCTTATTCTGTATCAAGTTCCATATCTTTAATTTGAACATACTCTTGGCTTGATGGAACTGTAAGCTCTTGAGGTTGGCCAGCGCTACCATAACAAAATATGGGTCACTCTTGTACGGTGCATACTCTAAGAACGTCGGTATAAAGGTAGCTATTCTCATTTCCATTACTTTTAGTACACCTTCCTTTTCACCATCAACACCCTTGTAATGGAAGTAGAGGTTGGGTATTGCCCTAATAGTCCACATAACCAAACATCCTCTACCATCTAGCAAGTCTGGTAGTGCGTTGATCCTGGTTATGTTACTCATGTTTATGTTCACAGTTATATTTCTTAACACCTTAGAGTTCAAGGCATTATACAGCGTACAGATAGCAGTACTGTTGAAAATGTTAACGCCCCAAACATAAACGTTGCCTTTCAAATAGAAGAAACCGTACTTCTGAGCTTTTATATTCTTTAAACTAGCAATTGGAGTTGCTTTGTTTCCATATATTTCATAGATTTTGTTACCTAAGCCGAGCAGGAGCTTGTCATCTTTAACGGCATACTCACCCCTTCTCGGATCGTATATGGGATATACTTTCGTGGTATTTAGGGTGAACTTACCAATTAGTTTAGTGCCTTTGAATGTCCATATCTCCCTCGAACCTTTGAGTGTAGTAACGTATATGAACAATGTACCGTCGGGTTGAGGATAGGTCAACGGTATAGCGCTCCTAACTCCCTTAAGCTCCATGAATTTCATTGTAATTGTATTTCTATTAGTAGTGGGGGTTAGGTTAACCTTCGCTCGAACCATATTTTGTATTCCCCTTTGTGATCCTCCAAGACTGGGAGGGGATAGGAGAACTACATAAACAAGGGCAGCAGCTGCTATGATAACTATTATTGGGATAATTATTAACCAAGGTGTCCTTCTATTTTGCACACTCTTAGTTTCATTAGCGTGCTGAGCACTCATGCTCTATTCCCGGCCTCTCGGCACACTATCCCCAAAAACCCTTTACCTAATAACTCCAGTAACCTTAGCCAAATGTTCAGCAGCTTCCCTCTTTAATTTCTCCGTACCTAAGATGGTATATCTACCCTTCCTTATAGTTGGGGCTATTATTAATGCTTCTACTATTTTTTCATCGTTCACTCCTAGCTCTTCCGCGGTCGTCGGTAGTCTGACCTCTTTCAACACCTTCCTAACCCTTTTCCAGAGCTTAGAACCATGCAGGTAAAGCATCATAATGCTCCCCAAACCCACTTGTTCACCATGTAAGGCAGGCCTGTTAGCTACTATATCTAAAGCATGAGAGAATAGGTGTTCGCTACCACTAGCCGGTCTGGAGCTTCCTGCAATACACATAGCAACGCTAGAAGATATGAGTGCCTCAACCAGTATTCTCAATCCTTCATCAACTAAATTCTTGAGCAAGTTTACGTATTTGAGAACGTGTTTAGCGCTCATAAGGGCTAGGGATGCGGCGTAAGAGCCATAGTACTCACCCTTTAGGAGGTGGGCTAGTCTCCAATCCTTGACCGCACTGAACTTTGCTAGTACGTCGCCAATACCCGCTCTGTTTAGCCTTTCTGGAGCGCTAGAAATTATGTCTAAGTCAGCAATGACCGCTATCGGTGCTCTGGTTTTTATGCTCATGGGTCCGTTTATGCCCTTAAGGCTGGAAAAGGGAGATGCTATACCGTCGTGGCTGGTGGCGGAGGGTAAGCTAACGATATCCTTATCTAGCTTATGGGCTATGAACTTAGCTAGGTCTATGGACTTCCCTCCTCCAAAACCTATGAAAAGGGATACGTCATCCGGAACTTTCTTGAGAAGCCTATCGGCTTCTTCTTTGCTAGGTTCTTTTGCTAGTAGCACGTCTACCCTAAATCCTTCCTTTTCGAGAATCCCTTGTACTTGATCTCCCCACTCGTCCCAAACATGAGGTCCACTTATGATGACTATCCTCCCCTTTGTGTAACCCAAGCCTTTGATCACATTCCCAAGCTTGCTCCTTGTCCCCTTGCCTACGACAATCCTTTTCATCAGATCGATCTCGTGAACTCTGTCCATTTCTTTTCCAAAGTATGTAACAAGCGGAGTTGAAATATCATTTGCCCGAGCAATCCTTTTTAGAAGGTGCTAGAAGGTATGAGGGGCTTCAAATGAGTGATATAAAGTTCTTTAAGATTACTGGTTACATGCTCATATCCCATGATAAGAATCCGCGCTGGCAAAAATTTGAGATAATAAGGATGGGTAGCAAACCCGAAGACGTTGTTGAGAGGACCCTCTCAGAGCTAGGCAGCAGACACAAGCTCAAGAGATATCATATAAGAGTCGAACGTGTTGAGGAGGTTCCCGAGGATCAAGTAGAGGAACTCTACTACCTTCAGCTGGCACATTTGAACGAGTGGGAAGCCTATGATGCTCATAAAGTGTGGAGAAAGTACAAGCTCGGCTGGGGTGCGTTTAAGTGAGTGTGAAAAATGAAGAAGTTCAACAACTTTATTCAGAATTACTAGCCCTTCAGTCTGAATATGAGAAGCAGAGCATCTTATATGAGAACTTGAGGTCCCAAATAGATGCATTAAAAGCTTTAGCAAAGGATTACGAAACGACTATTAATGAGCTAGAAGACCTTGAAGAAGGCAAGGAGGCCCTAGTACCCATGGGTTCAGTCCTCGTTAAAGCTAATCTACATGGAAGTGTCCTAGTCCCTCTAGGAGCCAACTTCTATATTACCATGAAACCTTCGGATGCCATTGAAAAGCTAAAAGAATACAAGAAAAAGGTTGAAGAGGATATTAAGTTCCTTGAAAACGAGTTGGCGAAGCTATCGCAAAACATCGCCTCTTTAGAAACTAGAATCAACGAAATAACGCTAAAGTTAAGATCGATGCAAACAGTAAGCACGACAAATAAGGAAATCAAAAAAGAATAACTTCTAGTATTAACCCCTTTTCTTGCCACTCATTAAGGGTTCTAGACTTTGTTAGGTAGGCTTAAAAAAGTACTTAAAAGCTTGGTCAATGAGGTAGTGAAAGCCGAAAAACCAGTAGAGGTAGAGGAAGTACCTAAAGAAGTTAAAAAAGAGACCACAAAGAAACAAGAAAAAGAAAAGAAGGGATTCTTGGCGAGAGTAAAGGAAGTTGTAGCCTACAAAGAAATAGACGTAAAGAAACTCGAACCAATACTTGAGGAGTATGTCCTAATTTTAAGCGAACTCGACGTAGCCTATGAAGTTGCAGAACAACTCATGGAAGAGTTCAAGAAGAAGCTGGTAGGTATGAAAATAAGAAGAGGTACCGACGAGAGAGAGCTCGTTAAGAAGGCTCTTCTAGAGTCCATAAAGACCCTAGTTTCTGTCCCGAGCTTCGACTTGGTCGAAGAAGCAAAAAAAGCCAGAGCAGAAGGCAGAATTCTAAAGATAATGTTTATGGGAGTTAATGGCGTTGGCAAAACAACTACTATCGCAAAGGTTGCATACATGTTAAAGAGGGCTGGAATCACTCCGGTATTGGCTGCAGCTGATACCTTTAGGGCTGGAGCAGTTGAGCAACTAAAGGTTCATGCACAGAGGATAGGCGTGCCAATAGTAACAAAACCCTATGGATCGGATCCGGCGTCGGTAGCTTATGATGCAATAGAGTATGCTAGATCAAGGGGCTTCAACGTAGTGCTAATTGATACCGCCGGCAGAATGCATGTCGATGTGGACTTGATGAATGAACTTAGAAAGGTTGCAAAAGTTGCAGAACCCGATTATAAAATACTTGTTCTTGATGCACTAACTGGTAACGATGCTGTAGAACAAGCAAGATTTTTTGATGAGGCTGTAGGTGTTGATGGTGTTATATTGACTAAGGTGGACGCTGATGCAAAAGGAGGAGCCGTACTAAGCGTCGCTGCGACGATAAAGAAACCTATCCTGTACTTGGGGGTCGGACAGAATTACGAGGACTTGATAAAGTATGATCCCAACTGGTTCGTGGAAAAATTGCTGGGTGAAGGGCTATGAAGGGGTTTAATTATTATATCGAAAAGATTAAGGGTATGATCAACGACTGGAAGCTGATACTGAACTTGGCCAGTAAACCCAGCCCAGACGAATTCAACGCTATACTGAAGGTAATAGGTCTGGCTACAATCATTATAGGCATACTGGCATATATAATAAGAGTAATAATCGTGCTGACGCTATATGGGTGAAAAATCATGGCATTCTTTCCGGTCAGGACAGTAAATGGAAGAGAATTAGAAGTTGCTCTAATAGTAGAGGAAAGAGCCAAGACACTTAATTTGGATATAAGGTCAGTAATAGTACCACCCCGAATAAAGGGCTTTATCATAGTCGAAAGCCCCGCGCACTTCATTGTAAGAGAAGCTATCCAAGGTATCAAGTACGTGAGAGGAGGACCTGGAAAGAAAATGAAATTAGAAGAAGTTCTGAAGCTGATAAAGCCGATACCAATAATTGAGACAATAAATGTGGGCGACATCGTGGAACTCGTAGCGGGTGTATTCAGAGGAATGAAAGCCAAGGTGGAAGCGAAGATTCCCGAAAAGAATGAAGTTATCGTCAGCATTTTGGAGGCGGCCTATCCGTTACAAATAACAGTACCCGCCGACTACGTGCGTCCGGTGCAGAGGTGAAGAAGCATGCCCAAGAAAGTATTATCATTCACTATTGAGGGCGGTGCAGCAAAACCCGCTCCTCCACTGAAAACTGCCCTCGAAGCGGAAGGCCTAGACGTAAATGAAGTAGTGAATAAGATAAACGAACTTACTAAGAGGTACAAAGGCTTTACGATAACAGTAAAAGTAATAGTTGACCCCGAAACAAAAGAATACGAGATCGAAATAGAACCACCCAACATAACCGAACTGTTGTTAAAGCTTGCCGGAGCTCCAAGACCATCCGGAGATCCTATACATCAAAAGGTTGGAGACTTACCCTTCGAAAAGGTGATTGAAGCAGCCATCTTGAAAGCACCCGAACTCACAGCTAAGACTCTCAAAGCTGCAGTAAAGACAGTCCTAGGCACAGCAAGAGCAATAGGACTTACCGTTGACAAGAAAGACCCCAAGGAAGTGACTAGAGAAGTGGAAGCCGGCATGTACGATGAAATAATAAAGAAGCATGAACCTGAGTGGGAAGCAGTCAGTTAAAACCCCCGTAGCTAGACAGTGGGGGCTCGAAGTTGATAGTGGAGCAAGACGTTTTGGAGAAAAGCTTACAAAAGGCCCTTGAACTCAAAAGAAAGAGGAACTTCAAAGAGTCCGTGGATCTAATAGTAGTCCTCAAAGATATCGATTTGAAAGGACCAGAGGGCAGAATTAGAGAAGTAGTTGAGCTTCCTCATCCACCCAAAAAGGAAGTAAAGATATGTGTAGTTGCCGACGGTGACATGGCACTTCAAGCTAAGAAGATGGGTCTCAGAGTAGTTACTAGAGACGAGCTTCAACAGATGGACAAGAAGGCTGCTAAGAAACTAGCCAAGAACTGTGATTGGGTCTTGGTTAAAACGGACTTGATGGGTCTGGCTGGAAGGATCTTAGGCCCAGCTCTGGGTCCTAGGGGTAAAGCACCTATACCAGTTCCTCCCAACGCGCCCTTAGAGGCTTTCGTTAAGAGGTATCAAAGGAGCGTAAATGTGAGAGTTAGGAAGCAACCACAAGTGATGTGCAGAATAGGCACTGAGGATATGAATCCCAAGGAACTAGCAGAAAACGCTATGGCGATCATTTCTGCTCTTGAGAGAAAGCTACCCAACCCTCAAAATCAAATAGCTGAGATAATAGTAAAGACCACGATGGGTCAACCGGTGCTAGCCAAGGCGAGGTGATGTATGATGAGTGCGATTACCGCTCATATCTCTACATACCATAGAGAAAAGTTCCCAGAGTGGAAAGTAAAGCTAGTGAACGAAATAAAAGAGAAACTAAAGGAGAAGGACGTAATACTCATGTTAGACTTGGTAGAGACACCGGCTAACATAGTTCACAAGTTCCGCAAGAAGTTTAGAAAGCAGTACCCAGACATGAAAACCGTGAAAAACAACTTAATGAGAAAGGCATTTGAACAGAGCGGTATCAAGATGCCAGAAGAGATGGACAAGGCACTAACGGGCACAAACTTGTTCGTATTTACCAACGAGAACCCCTTCGAAACCGCCCTAAAGTTCAGTAAGTTCAGCGTCCCGGCCCCCGCCAAACCTGGAGACATAGCTCAAACAGAGATAGTTGTTCCGGCCGGAGATACCGGTCTCAAGCCCGGACCAATATTGAGCACCTTCGGAAAACTCAAGATAAAGACTATGGTAAAAGGAGGAACTATCCACATAGCCAAGGACACCGTAGTAGCCAAGCCTGGAGACGTAATATCTCCAGAACTCGCAAGCTTACTTCAAAAGCTAGGCATAACTCCGATGGAAATAAGAATGAAGATCAAAGGAGCATACGTAAAGAGCTTAAACAGGTGGATACCGGCAGAGGAACTAGTACTGGATTTGAAGAAGTACAGAGAGGAGGTACAGAAGGCTTACCAAGATGCACTGGCCCTAGGAGTGGCGATAGCGTACCCGGTGCCAGAGGTACTGGAGCTAAGCGTGGCAAAGGCCTTCCAGGACGCCCTCAAGGTCGCTGTGGAAGCCGGGTGGCTCACCAAGGAGTCTGCTCCTTACTTACTAGCAAAGGCACAAGCACAAGCCATGGCACTAGTGGCCGCTTTAGGAGACAAAGCGAAAGAGCTAGGAATAGAGGCTCCAGAGATCTCGGTCACTCCAGCCGCTCCAGCTGCAGAGGAGAAGAAGGAAGAGAAGGCAGAAGAGGAAGAAGAGGAGAAGAAGGAGGTATCCGAGGAAGACCTCAGCGCAGGTCTGGGAGCTCTGTTCGGATAACCAGAAAAAGTCTTTTCTCCCTCTTTTCCCACTCTCGTGGGATAAGGATGAAGTGCCTCAAAAGAGAATGGTTAAAGAACATGAAGACCTACATGTTACCCCAAAAACCTAGGAATGTGGTTGCTAGACTTCACATGAATGAGAATCCTTATCCTCCTCCTCAGAGAGTTATAGAAGCTGCTAAGAAAGCAGTCGAAAATTGTAACCTCTACCCAGATCCCGAGAGGCTTTGGAAGTTAAGGGAATTGGCTGCGAAGTATTACAAGGTTCCTGGACCCGAGTGGGTACTACCAACCCTGGGCTCTGATACCGCTCTAAGACTGACCTTCGAGTGCTGTGCACTAACCTCTGAAATAGCATTGCCATTTCCAAGCTTCCAAGCGTATCCAGCATTAGCTGGAGCAGCCGGAGCTAAACTAAACTATTACAATCTAGAAATTAGTGACGATAAATTTGTACTAAACATAGATGAATTCATTAAAGGAGCCAAGGGAGAATTAGCTGTAGTAGACAGTCCTAATAACCCTACA
Organism: Desulfurococcales archaeon; assembly: GCA_027081755.1. Taxonomy (GTDB): domain Archaea; phylum Thermoproteota; class Thermoprotei_A; order Sulfolobales; family Ignicoccaceae; genus Ignicoccus. The sequence continues at coordinate 17,070 of JALWJF010000138.1, forward strand.
GGTTCGCTATTAGTTGATGAAAAAGGGTTAGAAAAACTAAGTAAAGCCTATCCAGCAGTACTGATAGATGAAGCGTACGCTGAATTTGCACCTTATGAACTCACCAGGGAGGTTGAGAAGTTCGCTAATGTATTGTTTACCAGGACGATGAGTAAGGCGTTTGCTCTAGCAGGACTTCGGATAGGATTTCTAATATCGAATCCCGAATACATCGAAAACATCTCGAAAATGGTATTGCCATATGACATACCATCAGCGACAGTTGAAGCAGCTATAGCGGCTATGGAAGATCCCTCCTATTCGAGAGAGTATATAGAATACGTGAACGATGAAAAAAAGAAACTCAAAGAGAAAGTAGAGGCTCTAGGCTGGAAGGCCTTCGAAAGTTACACGAACTTCGTATTGGTTAAGGCTAAAGAGGGCGTTGTAGATATGCTAAGAGAAAGGGGAATAATGGTCAGGAAGGTACCCTTAGGTAAAGAGTGGTTCAGAGTAAGCATAGGGAAGCCCGAAGAGATGAAATTGTTCTATGAAGCAATAGAGGAACTAGCCGATAAGCTCTAACTCAGCCTCATTTAACTTCAATTTAGTTCCCATTATCAACTCCTCTAGGTGCATTACATTTTCTGTCTTGGGTATTGGGATGACTATTGGGCTTCTTGACAAAAGCCAAGCTATTACGACGCTTGCCGGAGGTACATTCCTCCTCTTGGCTATTTCTTTAACAGAAGGCAATTCCATAGCCCTTCCCTTATCTAGGGGAGTATGTGCTTGAAGGGCTATCCCCTTAGGTTCTATCATTGGGAACAGTTTTTCCGTTTCTCTAAATATTGGAGAGTACTTGTTCTGTACAGCAACTATCTCATGTCTTTTAGTAGCTTGCAACGCTACTTCGAGTTGTTCCTTAGTAACGTTCGAAACACCTATCATTTCCACTAGACCTTTGTCAACTAATTTCTCTAGCTCTCTTACTTCGCTGGCTATGTCTTCGGGCCAATGAACGAGCACTAGTTCTGGAACCTTTCCCAGCCTCTCTATTTGCCTCTTCATGGCCTTTTCTGCTTCATATCTTATGTTCCACGGGTAAAGTTTGGTAGTTATGAATATTTCTTTACTTCCGTATCTCTCCATTGCCTCCTTTATCAACGGCTCAGTCTTATACATCTCCGCGGTATCAACCAAGTTTATTCCCATCTCAAAGGCCTTAACTAACGTATCTATGAATGCCTCAGGATCTTTGACAGCCCAAGAACCCAAACCTATATCAGATACTTTGTAATTTCCTATCCTTCTCATTACAAAGCCCCCTCTAGAGGGGACCTAGAGACATTTAGCCTTACGTCGTTTGCTTAATAGGGTATTATTCCTTGCAAAAAGCATTCGAACCAGCCCGAAGCAAGGTATTCGGTAACAAGAAGATCGGATTTCTGGAAGCCTTCAGTATAGGAGTTGGAGGAATGGTTGGAGGAGGAATATTTGCAGTACTAGGCTTAACTATATACTTGGCAAAAGGTGCAGCGCCCTTAGCATTCTTTATAGCGGGTTTGGTCGCCTTAATAACAGCTTACTCGTATGCCAAACTTTCCGTTCGATATCCTTCAGAGGGAGGGACTGTAGAGTTCTTGGTTCAAGGCTTTGGTAACGGATTTCTGGCAAGCTGGCTTAACGTGTTACTATTGGCTAGCTACATAATAATGCTGACCTTATATTCGTACGCCTTTGGAGCCTATGCAAGTTCAATGATCTTTGGAGGTGAAAATTGGTTTACGAGGACAGGGCTAGCGTGGACAGTGATTGCGTTCTTTACTTTCCTCAACGCCTTAGGAGCATATATTGTGGGTAAGGCGGAGGATGCCATGGTACTATTCAAGGTGGGTGTTCTCCTATTGGTAGGAGGGGCAGGTCTCTTACTAGGCAATCCTAGCAAGCTCTCGCCCGCTAATTGGCCTCCGCTAGTTCACGTAATTGTGGGAGGTTTCATAATATTCTTGGCTTATGAAGGGTTTGAGCTGATAGCGAACGCTGCCAAGGATATAAAAGATCCTGAAAAGACCTTACCCAGGGCGTTCTATGCAGCTGTAATCTTCGTAATGGCATTATATATACTAGTTGCTGCCGCTGCCGTAATGAACTTAACTTGGCAAGAGGTAGTTAAGTACAGAGATTATGCCTTAGCCGTAGCAGCGGAGCCTATCTTCGGGAAATTAGGCTTCATATTGGTGGGTCTAGCAGCCGTTGCGTCAACCGCATCTGCAATAAATGCAACGCTTTATGGAACTACTAGGATAAGTTACGTTGTTGCGAAATACGGCGAACTACCGCCATCGGTTGGCAAAAAGGTCTGGGGATTGGCTACAGAAGGATTAATCGCAATAGCATTGGCAACGGCTGTAACAGTCGCTGTCTTACCTCTAGAGTCTATAAGCTTGGCCGGTAGCTTGGGCTTCCTAACAATATTTGCAGCTACAAACCTCGTTAATTTTAAGCTTAGAAAATATACAAAGGCCAATCCTGTGCTAGCGCTATTAGGCTTCCTCGCTTGTGTTACAGCAGCTATACTATTAGTGACGTTTAATGCTACTCCTGTTCAGCTAGAGGGCGCAATAGCTACTTTCCTAGGATCTGCACTCATAGAGTTTTATGTATATAAAATTAGAAATATTAGGCTAAAACCAGTTATAGATAGAGAGCTCGAGACAAGACTAAAACTACTAGAAAGCTATGAAGAGTGGCTTCCAAAAGTAATAGACATCTTGAAGAAGAAACCTGAGGTTATAGATGTGAGGCTTGTAGGTGGATTAGCTGAAGGTAGAAAGGAAAGCAGTCATGACGTTGACCTACTGGTGGAAGTGAAAGATGTTAAAGAAATAGAGGCATTTAGAGAAGGGGTTGAAAATGAAATAGCGAAGGAGTTAGGCGTTTCTAGGAGAGAATTACCATTACATTTACATATCGTGAAAAAGTCTAAGGTTTCACAAACTTGACCTTAAGGTACTCTGGCAACTTATGCCAATGTTTCTTCACCAGATCCGGCATATGTTTCATTACCAAAGCCAGCATTTCCGTATCGCTAAGGGCAGTTAACCTCCCGTGTTCGAACTGCTTCATTACGTCTTTGTATATCGCTTGAACTCTTGGATCCTTTTTGGACACCGCTTCATCTCCTTTCAAGTCGAACGTCTTGTTGATCCAGTATACAATTCCTGCTAAACCGGCGTATGGTGTTATGGCCACTCCGGGCTTTACACCAAGTATCCTTTCAGTATCGAAGGGTAAGTACGTCTCCGGATTCTTGAGCAGTCCATCGGCGTGTATACCGGCTCTTGTGGTCGCAAAGTTCCTGCCTACTAGCGGGTAGTAGGGCGGAACCTCATAGCCCAGCTCCTTGCGATAGTATTCAGCAATTTCAGTTATCACCTTAGGATTCATACCGTCAAAGCCATGCTTGAGTTGTGCGTAAATGAATACTAGAGCTTCTATAGGGACGTTACCTGCCCTCTCGCCTATTCCTAGTAAAGTTCCGTTGTTAAGACCCGCTCCATAGAGCCACGCGCTCATAGCGTTCGCGACGCCCAAATGGAAGTCGTTATGACCGTGGAACTCTAACCATTCACTGGGTACTCCGCAGACGTGTCTTAGCACCCAAGTGAGCTTAGGTATGCTCCTTGGAAGAGAAGCCTCTGCTATAGGTACTCCCACTCCTAAGGTGTCGGGATATCTAACCTTTATTGGCAGCCCATACATCTCGCTCAGTCTCATGAGCTTCTTCACGAAGGGTACTACAACTTCGAATATGTTTGCTCTTGTTATGTCCTCTAGGTGAACCCTAGGTATTATATCCATCTTTAATGCTTCTTCTACTACGCTCAGATACTTGTCAACTATCTTCGTCCTAGAACTTTTGAATTTGAAGTATATATGATAATCACTTATGGATGTGAGTATTCCCGTTTCCTCTAGGCCGGCCTCTTTAACTAACCTTAGTTCTTCTTTCTTGGCCCTTATCCAACCAGTTGGTATAGGGTATTTGTATCCGAGCTCCCTGACCCTCCTGACAGCTTCTCTATCTTTTTCAGTATATAAGAAGAATTCGGTAGTCCTTATCTTTCCTTGAGGTCCGCCTAGCTCATGTAAGTACTTATATAATCTCACTATTTGTTCTACTGTATACGGTTCTCTGGCTTGCTGTCCATCTCTGAACGTAGTATCAGTTATCCATATCTTGTCTGGAAGTTCTGTCGGCAGTATTATTCCATCAAAGAATATTCTAGGTACTTCTTTGAATGGAAATATAAACTTGTACAACTGTGGCTCGGGAGAGTCTATGACCTCATAGTCCGGTAGATCAAGCGCCTCTGACCTTACTTTTCTCAAAAATTCTCTTCTTAATTCGTGTAAATACGGCATAGTGTAGACCCTTTATCATTAGGGACAAAGAGAGAAATATGCTTTACACCAGCTTGCACTCAAGTCTCTTCTTGCCCCACAACCACTGCCATGATCTCTTTATCACACTCCACCACCACTGGAGGGCCTCTGAGATGTGAGAATAGTTCATAAGCGATATTGCAAGTCCAGCAGCAGCAACGTCTGCAAATGGCGTGAAAACTACTGTATAAAATGCATACAGCGTGTGATTTCCAGCCCAATAAATAGCTTGGAAGCCCAATAGAGCTGAAATCAGATAAAACGAAGCTAACCAAGGTGCTCTATAAAGCTTCTTTTTTCTCAGGGGTAATAATAAGAAGAATGCTATTATTGCTAATTGTATGACGGTAGGATTCGTATAGACTTCTAGGGTAGGCTTCACGGAAAGTGGAACCTTTCCCGTACCTACAATCCAGTCCCAAGGGGTTGATGGAGGAGGACCAGAAGGTCTGCTCACTAAGAACCACTCTATCCCGCCAATCAAATTCTTCAGCCAGTTCTCGAACCCAAGACCTAGTATTATTGGTAAGGAAGTTAATGTTAATACTATGACAAAGGTCATAAGAGGTCTCAATACCGAGCCTGCTGGACTCTTCTTCCTTTCCAGCCAGAATACATATGCTAAGGGTATGAAGTAGAAGAACGCAGTGTACTTGCTACTAGAAGCGATAGCATAAAGCACCGTAGCCGTGTAGGGCTCGAAGAGTAATGCAGAGAAGGACATAACGGAAAATGATGCTGCATATATGTCTAGCATCGCCACCATGCTCATAGCCCTTAATGGTTCGTCAAAGTACAGGAGAAGCATGGATAGGAAGGATAGCCAAAATGAATCCGTAGCTATGAGCAAGGCTATCGGGACTATGAAGACTACTAAAGAGCCCAGCACCATACTAGGTATTCTCCAGTTCATGGGTACGTCTTTCTGCAAGATTTGATACATAATGAAGTACTTGCCGACTGGGGGGTGCTCTAAATTTAGGTAGTTTAAGATGCCCTCTTTGTCGGGGTACTTCCACCCCGGCTGCACTATTGATATATTGTACTTGTTCTTTTCTCTAATGAGCATCATTACCTTCGTAATGTTTTTTCCAATTGCATATTCGGAATTCTTTATCTTCACGTATGGCTCCATCTTAATAAAGTCGAATTTTGACGAATAAAGCCCGTTAAATTTAGCTAGATCGACTACGCTTTTAAACTTCAGAGTGGCGTTAGATGATCGAGGATACATGTGGAAGGCTACACGAAGTAAATTTCGCGAAGCAGAAACATACCACGTTTCATCACTTATGTAAGTGTTTTTAATGCTAGATGAATTCAGTATCCTATATTCCGTAACGAAGAAGTTATATGAGAACGCGGATGAGAAGAATAAAATAATCAAAAACTTTATGATCGTGTATTTCCTCAACTTCACACCTCTTCCTCTTCTTCCTCTTCTATTAACTCTTCTTCTATTTCCTCCTCTTCCTCGTACTCTTCTAAGCCTTCTTCTTCTAGCTCCATCTCTTCTTCCTCCTCCATAATTTCGTCGACTTCTTCGTAATCCTCTTCCTCATATGGTTCATCGTATAGTTGCGCCTCTATTTCCTGATATTCATCGACCATTCTGTTGCCCTAGCTCGGAATCCATTGATAGGGTTAAATGCGTGAGGCAGAAAGAAGGTGGGAAAGAAGAAATATGACCGATCCACTAACGGCAATCTTGCTACAAGCCAGCAATCTCATCGATAAGTATGGGGCTTTAGGTGTCTTTTTAATATCTTTCTTAGGTAACGCTATACCCTACTTGTCTATGCCATATCTAGCACTAATCGCTGCTCTGGCTATGAAAAAAGGTCTCACTTTGTGGGATATGGTGGTATGGTCCGTAGTTGGTGGTTTGGGGGCCGCGATAGGCAAGGTCATCGTATACCTAACTGGATTAGGAACGTCTGAACTGTTACCAGAAAAAGTGAAGACTAATTTAGAGATATTTAGCAGAATTGCGCAGAGAGGTATCTTCATAGCTATATTCTTATTTGCCGCGCTCCCCTTGCCAGACGATGTACTCTATATTCCTTTGGGGATAGCCAGATATCCCTTACTAAAATTCTTTATAGCAGTATGGATAGGAAAGGTCATTATCACTTTTTTAAGTATTGTTTTTGGTCAGACATACTCTGCTGTAATGCAAGAATACAACATCTCCTTTAGTAGGAGCGTTATAATACTAATAGTAATTACTGCCGTGTTAACGGTAATAATTGGTAGGATGGATTGGATAAGGATAGGTCTAGCGCTCTCCGAGAGGGGCGCCGGTTATGCATTGGTTGTCGCCGGTGACGAGTTCCTAAAGGCCTTAGGTATTAAAAAACTTATTGAGATAATCAAGGGTTCCTCTTCTTCTTCGAAAAGCCAGTAATGAGTATTTCGCTCTCAAATATTTTTACAGTTATTGCCAAGAGGATCGCCGTTATTGCCAGCATTGCTAACACATTCTCGATTACACCTATCCAAGATCCTTTCAAAGCTTGATCTATTGCGATAACTGCATACGTGTGGGGAATCATATAGGCTAATATCTTCGCAGTTAAAGGTAAAGTATTTATATTAGAATACATCGCGTAGAGGATTATTAAGAGTGGTATCATTTGTACGAATCCTCCTATGGATTGAGCACTCCTTACACTATCGGTCAAAGATACTATAGGCATTAGCAAAGCTGCTGTTGAAGCGACTACTAATAGCATTACAAAGCCATGTAATGCAACTATTCTAGGATCCAGAGTTAGTGTGAAAGTGGGCATTCCTTTTACTGTGGTCATGGCTAGCTGGGTGTTTATTGTCTGAATATAGAATATTAGACCTACTACGTCAGCAACAGCTGCTAACAACCCCAAGACTATCGAGGCAGTAAATTTACCTAAGACTATGTCCCTCCTAGAAACTGGAGATGCTAGAAGCGTCTCGAGCGTCTTTCTTTCCTTTTCACCAGCTATAGAATCTGATATGAAGGCTAGCACTGGGACGCTCACGTAGAATATTGAGAAGAGCAAGAGCTTTGCACTTAGCATCTTGCCCAGTTCAGCTGCACTTATCTTCTTTCCAGTAACGCTCACGTATTGTGTCTTTATCACGATTGGGCTTAGGACAGCTTCGGGAGAGACTTGAGTTGCGTTGCAGCAAGCCAGAAGTATAGAAACTCTCTCCCTAGCAAAGTATTGTTTTGATATCAAATTCAAGGTTGTTATTAGTGTCTGGTAAACTTGGGTTGAGCCTATACCTAAGCTAGATGGACCTGCCCTATAGAAGACCGCCACATACGTCACATTAAAGCTTGCAGGATCAAGTGTAAGCAGTTTTTCGCTGAAGTCCTTTGGTATTATGACTAGTATGTTATAGCTTGGAATGCTCTTAGGTACACCATTTATTATTATTACCTTAGCATTCGGACTAACTTTCTTCACAGTTTGGGCTAACATCTTTGCAACTTCTAAACCTAAATTAACCCTTTGGAGCTCCCTTCCTTGTACGAGAGGTATCGGTTGTATAAGTAATGCAGGAACTTCAGAACCTTTGTCTTCATTTATTATAACCACTCGAACCGGCGTACTCTTTTGTGCAAGAACTAATAGCTGTGCCATTAAGGGCAACATTATAGCTGGTAGTATAACTGCCGTGAGTATTGTTTTTCTGTCTCTCGATAAGTCCTTAAGTTCCTTCCATACGACTGACTTAAGCCCCAACTCCCTTCACCTCTTTCACCGCTTTAACGAAAGCTTCTTCTAGATTCTCAGCCCCGAACATCTCTTTGAGCTCTTTTGGAGTACCAATACTAATTATTCTTCCGTTAGCTATGAAAGCAACCCTATCACAAAGGTACTCTACTTCTAACATGTTGTGAGAGGACAATATTACGGTGGACTTCGATTTTCTGACGAATTCCTTTATGACCTTCCTAACATTTATAGATGAGTAGACGTCTAAGCCAGAGGTAGGCTCATCTAATATCGCAAGCTTGGGTTTTACCATTAATGTCCTAGCCAGTGCCAACCTCCTCCTCATACCTTTGCTGTACGTTTTCGTTAACCTATTTATGGCATCACCTAAATCAGCTATCTTTTTTCCTTCCTCTATCATTTCTATCATATCTTTTTTATCCTTTGCATATAACATCGCAAAGAATTTCAAATTCTCATACCCGGTTAACCTTAAGTAGACGTCACTCTCTTCCGGAAGGTAAGATATTATCTTCCTTGCTTTAGAAGGTTCCTTTACAACATCTATATCCCACACCCTTACGTGACCTTTATCAGGTTTCAATATTGTACTTATTATTCTCAAAGTAGTGGTCTTACCCGCTCCGTTAGGTCCTATCAAACCAAATATTTCTCCTTCTTCGACCTCGAAGGAAACCCCCTTTAAGACGATCTTGCTCCCAAAAGATCTCCAAAGATCCTTGACCTCAACGGCACTCAACCTTTACGCCCCTCGGAACTTATCTTATTTGGGTAATAATCGAGCAAGTACCGCTCTATATTAGCTGAGATGTATGAGTTAAGCCTTAGGGGCCGCTCGATGAGTTTGGTCGCTGCAAGGATAAAGGAATTCCTAGAAGAGTATGGTGAGAGGGCGGCCCTCATCTTGCGTTCGGCCCTAGAGGTTTCTGACGAATATAAGGCAAGTGGGAAGAATGCCCTAGGAGACTTCGATTATAAAGGTTTAGTTCAGAAGCTCAAGTTAAAAGGAATTAATTACAATCCATCCCCTCTATTAAGAAAGCTCGAAAGAGAATACGGAATAATAGAAACCACATATAAGTCAGAGAAACAGCACTGGTGGAAATTCATAGACGAGGAAGCGATAAGAGATGTCCTAGAAGGAGAAGAGGACATTGAGGATCCAAAACTCATAATGCTTAAGGTTCAAACTTCTGCCTTAGGCATAGGCGAAATTAAGGACAAGCTCAAAAAACTTGCAAGCAAGAAAAAGTTAAACGCCGCTGAGAGGAAATGGTTCAAAAACTTTGCATTTGAAACCTTACCTCTAATAGTAAGGATAGTTGAAGTTACGATAGAAGAGGGCTACGAGGACCCGGAACTTATGGAAGCAATTAAAGTATTGAAACTTTCCATGAAGGTAGCCAACAAACTTAAGGCAAGGAACGTACTCCCCCTTGAGATCGGAGAAGAGATAAATCCTTAAGTACATGATCCTCAATAATCTTTAATCCATATTTCCTATAGAGTTTCAGTTCTTGTACGGATGATTGGAACGGATTGAAATTAGCTTCAAATAACACTATCTTACTGCAAGGTTTACCTTTTATCTCCTTTGTCAAGAAGGATAGCGGCGTATTCAAGTGAGCCCACTCTATATGGTTCCTGGTCAGAAGCTCAGAACCAACAAGAGCCACTTTGCCTCCAGCCCTCACGAAATCAGTTATTCTTAATGATCTACATTTTTCCTTCTTCATCCATCTAAACTTACCTACATCTCTTAAATAGAGAACCGAAAACTCTATACTGCCTTCAAACAAGGGCATGGCTACATCAGCTTTGAGTACGTTTGCATAAGAAACCAGCATCTCCAAGGTTTCAAACTTTAACCAAGGCATATCTCCGGGTACTACCAAAACTTCTCCATCAAGCTCTAAGATTGCGCTGGCCGGACCTTCCCCTCTATCTATTACACAAGGTCCATTCCAATAGAGTCTACATCTCTCTTTGCTAGTGGTTAGCAGGAGGTCAGGTCTTACGTTTTCTATTACTCTCTCTATAGCAGTCCTCCCATCAACTATGGCTAAGAGCTTGTCCTTACCAAACCTTTTGGATTTACCTCCAGCCAGTACTGCTATTATCAATTTCTTTCACCATAAGATATGCATCTTCTCCATCCATATAATAGAAGGGTAAGATCCTGACTATTTTATAGCCAAACTTTTCGTAAAGTTTGATCGCTCTCGAGTTTGACACTCTTACTTCTAAATAGCTGATATCAAAACCATCTTCTCGAAGCCTATTCAAATATTCTTTAAGTAAGCTGGAACCTATACCCATGCCTTGATACTTCCTAGATACTGCTATTGAAAGTAAATGAGATACCTTCTTTCCATTCTCAATATATCTTCTTATATCAGATGAGGGAGGTACTAATGGGTTTCTTCCATCAACCATAGACATTAGATAGCCGACAACGTTTCCCTCATATTCTGCAACCAAAAAGTATCTCTTCCACTTCTTCCATACAAAATGGAAGAATCCGTACGGGTAGTTCTCTGGAAGCTCTGCTCTATTTATCGACATCACCTTCCTTAGATCGTTCTCGGTAGCTTCTCTAACTATAATTGCCAGCGACATCATGGGCTCTACGGCCTCTGGTAAGGGGAAGACTCCGAAGGACAAAAATTTAACTCAAAGTACACACGAAGGGTCTCAGTGACTTGGAAGGACACCCAGTGGAGGAGATAAGGGGAATTAAGTGGAATTCACTAAACAACAAGGAAATAATATTGGGAGTTAGCTACAGTGTAGCCATATACAAATCTATAGATGTCGCCCGAGATCTCATAAAGAGAGGGGGGAAGGTCAAAGTTGTAATGACTGAAGAAGCAAGCAAGATAGTTTCACCGGAACTATTCCATTGGGCGACAGGAGAGGAGCCCGCTTGGAAGCTAAGCGGCAAAACAGAACATGTAACCTTAGTAAAAAGAGCATCTTCAATAGTAATTGCTCCAGCAACCCTCAGAACCCTTTCGGAGATAGCTTACGGAATAGCTGAGAGCCCCGTTTCATTGGTTGCAGTAAATGCTAGGGGATACGCTAAGCCTGTAATACTATTCCCAGCTATGCACATAGGCATGCTCAAGAGCCCTCAATACGAAAGAGCAACGAAACTCCTAAAAGAGCAAGGTTACCTCATCTTCCCTCCTCTTGTAGAAAGAGGCAGAGTGAAGTTTCCCGAACCAGAAATGATAGCGAACTTAGTTGAAAGCATTACCTTAAGAGGAAGGGATTACGAAGGAATAAGAGCCCTAGTTACCTCTGGACCCACAAGAGAATACATAGACACCATAAGGTTTATCTCAAACCCCTCGAGCGGAAAAATGGGAGCCTCCATAGCGTGGGAACTCTTCGCAAGAGGTGCACACGTTAGGGTTGTGCACGGTCCCTCAAAAGCTGTCTATCCTCCCTGGGTAGAGAGTATCGAGGTGGAGAGTACTGAAGAAATGGCAAAAAAATCATCTGAAGGAGAGTACGACGTAGCCTTCTTTGCAGCAGCTCCGGCTGATTACAAACCGGAGGAGCGCTTTAATGGGAAGCTAGATTCGGAGGAATGTATAACTCTAAAGTTGGTTCCCACGCCAAAGGTAGTTAAGTCCGTTAAAGCAAAGGTAAAAGTCGGGTTCACCGCTGTTGTAGGAGAAGACGTAGTGGATATGGCATTTAAGAAGTTAGAAAAATATGACTTCGATATGATAGTTGCTAACCGAGTGGACAGGAAAGATATAGGATTTACATCCGATATGAACGAGGTACTGATACTCCACAAAGATGGTAGGGTGAAGCACGTACCAAAACTCCCGAAGCTTCTAGTGGCTAGGGCAATAATCGACGAAGCGTTGGGGCTGTTAAAGTGAGACTTCATGTCTCAGCCTTCTGGAAACCTGTATACACCAACTCTCCCATAAGCACTGGCTCCTTAGGAGTGGGTATAGTACTTTCTCCCGGTCCTATATGTAGGGAAGGGAGAACTTGGCCAATAGTCGAACCAGCGCTGAAGCTGGGCGGTGGGTTGGAATGTCGCTTACCGGTTCCCGTTGGAAAGGGTTTTGCAACGTCCGCCTCAATTACATTATGTACAGCTTTAAGGAAGTACCAATTCTGGGAAGGAGTGGCTAGGGCCCACGTGGCAGAGGTCATCTCAAAGACAGGTCTAGGAGATGTTATGGCAATAGCCCTAGGTAGGGGACTGGTTGTTAGAATAAAGCCCGGTGGGCCAGGTTGGGGAAAGGTAATATCGTTAAAGATCCCTAACGTAGGTCTCGTAGCTACAAGCATTAATGGGAGCTTTAAAGATACTCCATCTATGTTGATGAAGCTTGACGTAGAAAAGGAGTTTAAAATAGCATGGAGAATATTCATGGAAGGTAAGAATTTTACTTCGTTCTTGAAGGCTGCGCGTAGGTTCTCCGTGGATGTAGGTTTTATGAGTGAAGATACTGAAAAGTTATTAGAAATTGAGGGTGTCCTGGGAGGTTATGTTAAGAAATCAGCGTTTATCATCTTCACAAAACCTGAGTATGAGTTCAGAGTGAAAAGAGAGCTGAGGAAAAGAGGTTTCGAAATTTATAAAGTTCATATCTTTCAGTAATTTTATTAGCTACTGATTAGAAGCACCCAATGGGCTGTCCTATGAACAAGAATGCACGTTATTTATTGCTTTCATTAGGTTTACTCGTTGTCTTTGGAATTGTTGGTTATTATGCTAGCGCCTCTAGCTCATATATCGATGTCTCTGAGCTAGTAAAGATGAAGCCAGGCACATATATGGTTAGAGGCGATGTGATCAATTGGACGGTTACCACCATAAATGGCCAAAAGTTCTTGGTACTCCAGCTGGAAGGCAAGAAAGGGGATAAGATAACAGCACTAGTCCCGGTGAGCTATATAGAACAAAAATACGGCCCGTTGAGTCAAGTCATAATAACTAAGGGAGAGATGGTGGTAAAGGGACGCTGGGACGGAAGGATACTTCATATCCAAGAAATACTGAAAGGTTGTCACAGTGCATACAACCAGCCTCCGGTCAGCTCCTAAAACCTTTTTTGAGTTCCTTCTCCTCGTCTCAAGGGTTACATAAATGATATTGTTCGAGCTTATCAGAAAAGATATCCTAGAGGAGGCACGAAGAGTACACGAGCTAGTAGCGCTGATGGCTTTAGTTGCTACTTTATCTATACCCACTTCTTACCTAATTTCTGGTCCGGGATCAGTCTTACCTCAAGATGCCCCCGCCTTAGTAGTTATTGCACAACAAGCTTCAGCAATACTGGTGGCCTCCCTTCTAGGTTTTCTGGTTGTCATAAGGGAGGCAGAGAGAGGAACTATAAATGCACTTAAGCTAGCCCCTGTGGAGCCCGAGACCTTAATTGTATCTAAGATTGTGGTTATATTTATGTTCCTATTATCGCTAAATATAGCGTTTGTATTCCTTACATCCTTCTTCTCGTCAATGAACTTTATCACGGCTAGCTATTTCCTCTATATTATATCCTTAAGCTTGTACTTGGCTTCGGTAGGCGCTTTGGCATCGTTTATGATAATATATACTGACGTGGGGACTCTGTTGGCATCGGTTAGCATTGGTGCTCTCTCTATCCCTTACCTTTACTCTTCGGCACCCCAAGCCGTAGATGCGATAAACGGACTAACGAACGTTTCCTTTACCTTTCCACCAATAGCAATGAGCTTAGTATCAATTGTGCTAGGAAGGTTCCTATTAGAAATCTAGCTGTAGGCCCTCCTAGATAACTCCAAGTATTCATCTATAGTCTTGAAGAACGTTATAGGGTCTATGCATGTAGCACCAAGCTTCGAGGCAAGTTTACATAAGCCTTCGTCATTAGTTACCAAAACTGCACCGAGTTCTAATGCTAGGATTGCTGCCTCTAAGTCCGCAACCGAGTCTAACAGTCCCTTTCGAGTAGCCTCTCTATACTTCTCTCTCAGATTCCTTATGTGATCTCCTATCTCGCCTCCTTCCATAGCCCTTCTAGTACTCTCCTCGGCAACCCTCAAACCTTTATCAAGTCTTCTACGAACCTCCGCTACATAATCCAAGAACACTCGTGCTGGAATCTTTACTTCAGTCTCGCTTACATCCTTAACCATTATCCAAACTCCCAACTTAGTTATGACTTCCGGCGGACTCATACCCCTTTCCAAGAAACCTTTTATTTCTTTCATAACGCTCGGCGTTGTATAAAAGGAGAAACCTAACCTCAGCTTGGCAAGCGCCATCTTTTCAAGAGACTTGTTCACTACTTCCCATAGCTCACGTACTCCAAACAATTGTCTCAGTCTTGGATCAGTGAGGGCGCTGGCATCGATAACGAATTTGAGCACTCTGATGCCCCTCTTGAGCAAATATGAAGGAGCTTTTAGATAAAAGCACTCACCTTCAAACATATGTAATTGGAGTGGTGGACTTTGGAGCCAACGGACAAGCAACTGTTGGTACTTCTGTTGAGATCCATGGGTCTCAACTTGAGTGAGATTGCAAACATTTTAGGGACAAGCAGACAGAATGTCCATTCAATGATAAAGAGGGGCTTAAGAAACATAAAGAAGTATGAAAACATGTACAAACTAATGAAGGCTTGTACATCAAAGGTACAATTAGAATTTGAGGCAAACGAAATGCTGAGCAATGTGGCATTCAAAATAATGGAAGCAGCAGACGAAATAGGCATAAAGTTAAGAGGCAATGAACAAGACATAGTGTCTTACCTAAAGTTTGAAGTCGAAAATAACGGTAGGGAGCTTCTGGAGCCTTGCATAGTGGCTATAACTGATGAAGGAAGGCTCGTTATACTCACCAAGGATTCTATGAAAGAATTTAGCAAGATAAAGGATAAGGCTAGTAAACTGATATCTATTTACAAGAAGGCAAAATAAAGGCATCACTAACCATTCAGTAAACGGGTAAGAGTGTGAAGAAAACTACGGGCGTAGCAGTGGTATTAATAGCAGCTATACTGATCTCTACATCAGTCATATTAAGCCTAAGTTTTAGGAAAAGACAAAGGTTAATACTTGCTTATCTACCTGCAGCGGGAATAAAAGCTTGGCCTAAGGTGATAGCGCTTTTCAAAAAGAAGTACTCGGTAGATGTAACTGCCATATATGGTTCATCTGGTTTTCTTCTTCATCAAGCATATATCAGTAAAACCGGGGACGTCTTAGGCTCGGCAACACCAGTTTACATGAAAAAGGCTATCAAAATGGGAATTGTCCTACAAAACAGTGTCGTCACAGTAGCTTGTATGGAACCGGCAATTCTCTTCCAAGACCATAGGAACTACACATTGGAGGACTTGCTAAAGCCGGGAATAAAGATAGCTATGTGTGATCCAGTGAACTGCGCCGTAGGAAGGTTTATTAAATACATGCTTGTAAAGATGGGTCTGTGGGACAAAATCAAGAAAAACATAGTAGTCTATACTGAAAACTTTGCAAAGCTAGTAACTGTCTTAAGATTAGGAGAAGTTGATGCTGCCCTAGGCTGGAACGTAGCGACAAAGTGGTATCCTAGCTTAGGTTACACCCCATTAAAAGGACCCATGCCCTATAAACCTTGTATAACCGTAGGAGTTTTGAAATTCTCGAAAAACAAAATCTTATCAATGAAGTTCGTGGACTTCTTGAAATCCAAGGAAGTAAAAGGAATTTTTGAGAAGCTGGGGTATGAGGTGGTAAAGTGAAACCCTTAGCATACGTTCTAGCATCTCTTTGGCTTTTGGCCTTGCTATCTCTATTCACCGTCGTGAAGCCTCAAGACGTCTTCGGGATGGTCTTTAATCCCGAAGTGCAGTACGCGTTAGCGTTAAGTATAATTACATCAAGCATCTCGACAGTACTAGTAATGCTCTTAGCTTTTCCGACGGCCTACGAGTTATCCAAAGGCTCTAAGTTTTTGGAGCCATTACTGAGTTTGCCCAACGCAATGCCTCCAGTAGCCGTGGGTGCCACTCTACTCATTTTCTTTAGTAGAACCTATTTAGGTTCACTAATCAACTCGCTACTGCACATCGTATTTAGCATTCCCGGTCTAGTAATAGCTCAATCCGTTGTTTCCTTCCCATTAGCCTTGAAACCATTAAAGTCGGCATTCAAGACCATTGATGAAGATGTAATCCTAGCGCTGCGATCATATGGCTGTCATGGACTGCGTTTATTAAGTAAGCTATTTAAGGGTATAAAGGATTCGTTTAAATCTGCATCTCTCTTGGTTTTCTCTCGTTCACTAGCAGAGTTCGGAGCCTCAGTGACATTAGCTGGCGCTATAAGGTTTAAAACAGAGACATTACCCATTGCAATATACTTAAACTTGGAATCGGGAGATGTAGCAAAAGTGATTTCTCTTATAGCCATCTCGGCTATATTAGCGTTCTTAATCTTGTCCATTAGTATGAGGTGGGAAGTTGATGAGAGTTAAGGATTTCCGATACGGCTATAGAAGCTTAGAGTTTGGTCCGTTGAGCTTTGAGGTTAACGGTGTACTAGCAGTAATGGGTCCTAACGGTGCTGGTAAGAGCAGTTTACTCAGAGCTCTGGTAGGTGGAATTAAGGCTTTTGGGTATATAGAAGTTGATGGAAAAGTAATTCATAATGGAAAAAAGGGTTTGAAGCCGGAAAAACGACCTATAGCTTATGTTCCTCAAAAGGATCCCGCAATACCCTTCCTTACGGTTGAAGAAAACCTAATGCTAGCTTCCAAAGAAATTGATGAGGATTTACTTGATGAACTGGGAATAAAGAAATACCTAAACGTAAAAGTTGCAAAACTTAGTGGAGGTCAAAGAAAGAGAGTTGGAATAGCAATGGCTCTTAGCAGCAAGAAAAAAGTGCTCTTGCTTGATGAACCCTTAAGTGGTATTGATCCAGAAAGCAGAGAACTAGTAATTGATGTTATCTTGAAGAGATCTAAAGGAAAGGATATAGTGTGGGTAACGCACTTTGAAGACGTCCTAAAGTTTTCTAATTCGGTGCTTCGTCTTCAACCGGTTAGGTCTAACCTGTCATAGCTCCCTAGAACTTTTAATATAGCACTTCTCAGCTTAGCCTCTTCTAAGACCTTTTCTAATTTTCTTCTGGACCCTTCCATCTCTATATAAAATATATATCTCCAAGGCACATCTTTCATAGGCCTAGAGTAAATCATAGTCAAGTTTATTGAGTTCTTGGCGAAGACTTCCAAGAAATTGTACAAGCCCCCAGGCTTATGGGGTACTGAAACCAACAAAGCCGTATAATTGCCCTCTGGGTTGTCAAGCTTACTTATTACGAAGAACCTCGTCGCATTGTGAGGTTTATCTTCCACATTACTCTTCAGTATTTTTAAGCCATAAAGTTCAGCTGCTTTGGGGGAGCATAAGGCGGCTGCACCTTCCTCTTTAGAAGCTATTATTGCTGCTTCAGAGGTACTTCTAGTAGGTACCACCTCCACCTCGAGTTCTCTAAGAAGTTTCGTTGCTTGCTTGAATATCATTGGATGACCATAAATCCTCTTAACTTTGTCTATATCATCAACTGTTCCGGAGGCGAGCATTATCCTTATTGGTATTTCTATATCATGGTAAACTTTAACGTTGCTTTGGAAGAGTAAGTCTATAGTTTCATTTACTGGACCCTCGAGCCTATTAGCTATTGGAACTACTCCATACTCGGCTTCTCCCTTCTCAACGGCCTCAAAGACCTCAGCTATAGTGCCCTTGGATACGAGCTTCTCTTCGGGGAATAGTATAGAGGTGGCTTCGTGAGTATAGCTTCCGGGAGGTCCCAAGTAAGCAACGGTTGTGCCCTTCGATGCTAAAGATCTTAACCACAATATTACAGGTTTTAATTCCTCAGGCCAACTACCAGAAGGAATTCTGATGGGTTTTTCTCTCAATATCTC
>JALWJF010000139.1 GCA_027081755.1 Desulfurococcales archaeon
AAGGAGAGTTGATGTTGAGTTAGAGCCCTCAAAAACGTATTCCATCTTATTCAGAGGTCCAAGCTTGTTCCCGGATCCTTACTCCGAACCCTACGAGCCTCTAAACATGCGCTTTCTTCCATTACCCTCTATACTATTCTACAAGAATGCTATCGAACTAGGTTTAGATAGGGATAGTGCAATATTCACTCTCAACAGAGCCTTTGTCGAGGACCATTCCTCTCTACATAGCTTGGGAAAAGTTTGGTACTATTACAACGGGCGTTGGTGGCCTGCAGTTAGCGGTTCTATGCTAATAAGAGTTAGAGGTGAGCTCGATGACAAGGTATTGAAAATATTACATTATGCCAAATGTAACGGCGTTGGAATTAAGAGGGAATTAGGCTTCGGGGATGTGCTCATAAGTCCGTCAGACGATTAGAGGCCTCAGCCTTTGGGTTCTCGGCCATCGTATTAGCCAGACCCACTGCTCTTCATCGGTCCTTTCCCAGATCCTTACGGGAAGGAGCTTTGAAGCTAGCTATAATTAAGTTAGGCGGAAGCGTAATAAGCGACAAGAGAAGACCGTACTCATTGAAATACGAACTAATTAGAGAGATAGGGGATGTCCTAAGGAGATCGCTAGACGAGTGGAGACTTATTCTGGTCCATGGAGGAGGGAGCTTTGGCCATCCAAAGGTTAAGGAGATAATGGACAAAAACATGACCCTAAAAGACATGGGATGGGAAGTGATAAGGATTATGTGCGATATGAGCGTCAAGGTAACGGAAGCTCTGGGAAGACCCTTCGCACCTTATTCAACTCCATCCCTTTGGTCGCGAGGGATTATAGTGGAGCCCTTGCTAGAGGCAATAAACGTTGACTGGGTACCCGTATTGCAGGGCAACGTGGTCCCTCCCGGCATAGTGATTTCTGGTGACGAAATAGTGAAGGAATTGGCATTAAAACTCAAGCCTGAATTAGTTGCTTTGGCAACGGATGTGGAGGGGGTTTATGCTAGTTGGCCTCCTCAAGGTCCCCCTCTCAAGAAAGCTAGTCCTTGTGACGTGGAAGCCAAAGGCAGCCAAGGGATAGATGTAACTGGTGGCATGAAGAAGAAACTCGAAGAAATGAATATGGTAGCGAAAGTAACAAGGGTTATAGTATTTAATGGATTGAAACCAGAAAACTATGAAAAAATCCTAAAGGGGAAAATTGTAGGTACAGAAATCGTCCCTTGCTGAAAGAGCTTGAAATAGAAGGTTAAAATTTGTCTCGCGTATCCTACCTTGGGAATAAAGAGGTGAAGAATAGATGGTTAGCATACTGAAGCTACTAAAGATGTTGTTCCTCAGAAAGAGACCAAAGGCCATTGACCTTAGTAAAATCGATTTAGGAGAAAGGGTAAAGGTCCACAACGCAATAGGCAACTCCTCACCCAAAGGAGGTATAGGAAAGACCACCATCCAGCTGGAGAGCGGGGTTCAGTTGGTCTTAAGGGGTAAGAGAGTCATCTTTATAGACTGGGACATAATGTCTCCTAGGCTATCCTTAAGGCTTCTGAAGGAGCTCGAGGCCGGACCAAGCTTGGTTAAAGTGCTCATAGGCATGATGGACATAACAGAAGCAGTGAGGGAGGTAGTTGTAAGCGGTAAGAGAGGTTCAGTTACCGTTCACTTAGTTCCGGCAATAACCAACGATGATATACCCGAGAACATAAATAAGCTATTGGAAGAGATGAACGAACCCACTAGGATAACGAAAATAGTTGGTAAGATGAAGGGTTCGGTGGAGAAACTCGCCAGAGAGTACGATGTCGTGTTTAATGATTACCCAGTCCCATCGTGGGCCACCTATTACACTTATCAACAACTCCTCTCCACCACCAGCTCTTGGATAAACTTGCTTTCAGACAGTAACCCTAACATGATACAGCTAATTGCGCAGCTCCACAAAAGGTACACCAGAAACATACCGGTTCTTGGAACTATAATAAACATGGTGAGGCCTACTCCAGAGGAACTAAATAAGGCCAAAGAGTACGCACTTGAATTATGTAGAGATGTTCAGGGCAGAGTAGCCTTAACCATACCGTTCGATGGAAAGCTCTACGACGTGTTTGCTGGGGGCCTCACCTCTCCGGCTTCCTTGAATTATCCTCCCGAGTCGAGCCCCGCCTTAACGATAATAAAAAGGTTCGTAGACGTATTAGAAGATGTCATAGAAGGAAGGAATCCGCCAGAAGGTTGCGAAAGCATATCCATAACTTTCTGATCCCCGGGAGGAGGAGGGAGGTGATCAGGCTTGAAGGTGGCCGGAACTAAACGTTTCCGACCGGGGGACACCCTTACTGATGTAGCGCTCCTATTGGTCAGTTTAATAGCTACTGTTCTGACGCTAATAGGCGCCTTGGGGCTCGTGAACACCCTATGGGGTCATCCCCCTCACTAAAATCCCTCATGTCTGAGAAAGTTAATTGGTGGCATAGTGAAGAAGGCCTTGGTTGCGGTTGATGGCTCGGAGTATAGCAAATACGCTGTAGAGTACACCTCAGATCTGTTGGACAAAGAGAAGTGGGAAGTAATAGTGCTGCACGTGATCCCTTCTTTGGAAGAAATAAGTATCGAAAGCGTGGCCCCTCCTTCGTTAGTAGAAGCTCTGTTTAATGAGTTGAGGGAAAATGCTAAGAGAATAGTTGGAGATGCTGCAAATGTATTCAAAGAGAAGGGATTCAAGGTTAGTACCTTAATAAAAGAGGGGCATGTGGGTAAGACTATAGTTGAAACAGCTAAGGAGTTGGATGTAGACCTAGTAGCGATGGGTACGAGAGGAATGAGCGGAATAAAGGCGCTCATCCTAGGAAGCGTTGCTAGGTATGTAGCTAACCATGCTCACTGTCCAGTATTAGTAGTTAGGAAGAAAGAGAGGGTGAAACGTTGAGCATCTTGAAGGAGCAGTTAAGGTCCATGCTAGGTAAACCTTGGGTTAGAGAAGCTGACCCAGACTTGACAAAGGACTTGGGTAATGGCTGGGTCGAATGCGATCTGTGCTGGAGGAGATGTAAGCTCCCTCCAGACACCTACGGAGTTTGTGGAGTAAGGGCTAACATCGGAGGCAAACTGTACACCTTGGTTTACGGACTCCTAGCGGCTGCAAACTTAGATCCCATAGAGAAGAAGCCGTTGATGCACTTCCATCCGGGAGCAAAGGTATTCAGCATAGCCACTCCAGGTTGTAACTTCTTCTGCAGGTTCTGCCAGAACTGGGACATAAGCCAGGCTAGAAGGGAAAAGATATTCGGTAGATATGTAGAACCGGAGAAAGTAGTTGAGATGGCCCTAGAAATTGGAGCTGATGGAATAAGCTACACGTACTCAGAGCCAACCATATTCTTCGAGTATATGTATGACGTCGCTAGGATAGCCAAAAAGCACGGACTGTTCAACACAATGGTTACCAACGGCTACATGACTCCAGAAGCAATAAGGAAGTTGGGCCAATACATGGACGCAGCGACAGTTGACTTCAAGGGCAATGCAAACAAGGAGTTCTACCGTAGGTACATGGGAGTACCGAGCCCAGATCCGATCTTTGAAAGTTTGAAGGTAATGAAAGAGGTTGGGTGGTTCATAGAGATAACGGACTTAGTCGTACCAAAGGTGGGAGACAAGCTAGAGGACGCGGAAAAGCTAATACTGAAAATAAAGGAGATACTAGGGCCAGAAACTCCTATGCACTTCTTGAGGTTCCACCCGGACTACTTGCTTAGGGACTTGCCGCCCACACCGGTAGAAACGCTGGAGAAGCACGTAGAGCTCGCTAAGAAGCTAGGAATGCACTACGCATACATAGGCAACGTTCCCGGACATCCGTACGAGAACACCTATTGCCCTAATTGCGGAGAGCTTGTGGTAGAGAGGTATGGCTTCTACATAGTGGCTTGGAAGCTCACCGACGACTTCCGCTGTCCTAAGTGTGGCTACAGGCTAAACTTCAAGGGTAAATTCCACGGCGTAACGTGGGGTAAATGGTGAGCATCGAACTAGCTCTGGTCTTCGTGTTATCTTTCTTGATGGCTTGGACTCTATGCAGTCACAACATAACCTTAGCTAAGGTTTTATGTCCAGCTTCTTTGGCTACTGCCTTAACGCTTCTGTTTTATGTATTCTTAGGCCTTGGTTTTTAGCTAGAATCTTGGATCCCTTCTACTGGGAAAGGGCATGTCTGAAGACGACTTCATACACGAGATAACGGACGCTTGTATGAAAGAGTGTTTGGAAGCTTGCGAAGACAGAGTAAGTTTCATAGAAGACTTCTTCGATGAACTGTGCTCTACGCTAGAAGAAGACATTGACAAGCTTTGTGAAGATCTATATGAAAAAGAGTGTTCAGAGGGGGATGAAGTTTGTGATTATATAGCTGATGCATGCGAAGAACTGGTTGACTACTTGGTATCGAGGTGCAGGGAGTTTAGCGATAGCAAGGCAGATACGTACTTCGAGCACTGTAGCTTGGCTTGTGAGGAGGAGTGCTCGGCTAAGGGTGGAGAAGAAGAGTAAAACCCTTTTACCAGTTTTGAATAAGGGGCCCGGCTTTGCCAGTAGTTAAATTTAAGGTAGCTAGATATGACCCTCAGACCAAGGCCAGTACTTGGAGCATGTACGAGATTGATGTTGATAAGTATACCTCGGTTGCTGTCGCATTACAGAGAATAAGGGAGGAAAGGGACCCAACCCTGGCATACAGACCCTTGTGTAAGATGGGAGTTTGTGGAAACTGTGCAGTAAAGATAAACGGCAAGCCACGCCTTGCTTGCCTAACTAACGCTCTGGAAGCGGCTGAAGAGGGTAATGGAGTTATTGTTGTAGAACCTCTAGATAACATGCCAGTAATTAGAGATCTAATAGTAGACAGGGCAGACTTTGAGAGGAGGATGAAGGAGGTAAAGCCATACCTAATACCCAGCGAAGAAGTTATGAGGACGGATAAGTGGTATCCTATGTTGCCTCAAGTTCAAATGGAGCTGTGGTCCTCAGCTCAATGCGTTTGGTGCGGTATATGTTATTCCGTTTGCCCAGTAGTTGAAGTAGACGTTGATTTCGCTGGGCCCCATGCACTCCTAAAGATATTTAGGTTTGCTTACGATCCGAGGGATGCTCTGGGAACTAAGAGAATAATACTGAACGAGGAAAACTTGTGGAAGTGCGTTTATTGTGAGAGTTGTAACATCACGTGCCCTAAGAACTTGAAACACTCCTTAAGGTACGAGAAGATGAGGGAACATGACGCTAAAGAGGCTAAGAGTGAGTACGCTAAGAGGGCAGTAGCCCATGCGTTGGCTACAATTAGAAGCATAGCTAGGACTGGGAGAGCAGACGAAGTTGAGATATTCACGTCCACCGGCTTAGCTGAGGCCGCTATAGATGCTCTGCCCAAGCTCTTAAGAGGCGGGTGGAAGAGGAGGCCCTATAGACCTAAGCCGGGAGAGAGCGATAGGAGGGTCGTAGAGGCCTTCCGTTCAGTCGTTTCAGAGTTTTTGAAGTGATCAGCTGGGTAACCGCCTCCTCACCTCTCGGGCACCCCGAAAATTCATCATTCTCTAAGTACTCTCTGAAATGGGGGTTCTTCTAGCCTCATGAACCCTTCTCCAGAATGCTCATAAAGGGTTCTGTTATCCAGTCCCTTGAACGAGGCCCCGTAGCCTAGCCTGGACTAGGGCGCCGGCCTGCGGAGCCGGAGGTCCCGGGTTCAAATCCCGGCGGGGCCGCCAGCGGACAATATTGTTACTGTACTAACAACGGTAAACAGCAAGAGCACCTCTACCTCATCCATAAGTTCACGCTTACTTTATTACGCCAAAAAGCATTTGAGATGTCTAGAAACGCTATTGTGGCATTGATGGGACTAAAGTACGTCATCCATTTTGTAGGACCGACAACGATACCTCCCATGTGCATTAATGACTGTTACAAAGGAATCGTTGAGCAAAGTATCACGGTTGAGTTAGTTGATCCAGCAGCTCCCCTACCTTTGTTCGTAATGTTAATTACAACATCTCCGGCCAAGCTTAAATCCTTATCGTTGAGAATGTATTTGGTAAAGCCGTAGTATTAGGCCCATAGCGAATTCCTTGAGGGCCTTAGCGTTGTTAGTACTTAAGGCAAAATCTTTGTAATAGTATATTATATCGAGCTCAGATCCGAAAGACTTGATAATGTTAATATCAAAACTGGGGTTATAGTACTGAATTTATCATCCCTTACGCCCATAGCCCACTTACCAATACAGTGTCTTCAATAAAATAGCGCTTATACTCAAAAGTTTGTAAATATCGAAGGCAGCGTGTGGACAAGCGTTATCATTTCTTTAATCACGCTATCACCCATCGAAACCGTAAGGTGACCGATTTCCATAGGGTATCCGAGTAATAGTAACTGTTAGGATCACGCCACCTTTATCTTGGAATTTCTTCTCATTTAAGAGAAGTATGGAAATTACCAAATAGTTAATAACAGCCCGGTTAGCACTGAAGGATAAGGTCATGGACAAGAGGTATAACGATAAAGAAGTATAAGGCTTGGACAAGCACAAGAACTCATAATCATTGTAATTATCAATCCGTTTAACCTAGTTACGTTAATGTTTTCCAGATACCACATCGTCTTTTGAAGAATGAAGAGGACGTTTTAGCATGAAACCCTCTCACGGAACTACCTTAGGGGCAAGCGGACGGTCTTTTGAAAAAGATGTCATTTGACGAATATTGTATAACCACATTTACCACAATGCCACCTTTCTATGGGCTTCAAGTGGTGGGCCATCCAGCTGCCACACCTGGGGCACTTCTTGTTCTTGGGCTTTATGACACCTTTCTCATAATCCCATTCATATAGTTTGTGGGGTTTCACTTGGGCATGTTTTGGCATAGCTCTCCCCCCGAATGTCCTTTACGAACCTTTTTTAGCCCTCGCACTTCTCGTTCTGTTTCAATACCTTTTCGGGTTCGAGCCTTTTCATCCTCTCTAAGTCCTTGTATATGTGAACTATTGCTTTGCTTCTTCCTATTCCATACTCGCTGATGAGTTTCCTCACCACTACGTACTTCTTGTTGACCTTATACTTTTCAGCTATTGCGTCCTTTACTTGACACTTGGTAGGTGTTGGATGGGCCACGTGCGTTATCACTAGTTGTAGTTCTTTCCTCTCTGCCAACGGGTTCCAGCGCTCCTCCACAACTTGAATGTCGAAGGTTGCTTGAGCGCTCACGGTTTACACCTCATATGAACTCCTCTTCCCTTAGTTCAGTCTTCTGTCTCCTCTCTTCTACTTTCTTCAAGTGTGTTATATACCCAGCTATTTGGTTTCTCAATTTCTTTGAGTTAACCTCAATGAGTTCGTTAACTACCTTCTTGTTGTGCTCGAAATCCCTAGTGAACAAGTCGGGGTACATCTGGAGCAGCTTTCTGGCCGTCCTCTTTACTACGTTTATCCTCACCTTTCCCAATTTCGCACCCCACGGCGAAAGGGAATGCCTATTTTTAACCTCGACTTCAAGGAACTATAATCCCTTTTATTGGAAGTCTTCCCTTTACTAAGGCTATGTATGGAGACGAGCCATATCTTAGGGGCTTTGAGTTCAGTAGTAAAAGTGGCCAGTTGGAATCCCTCTCTAAGGGAACTCTCCACGGAAGTTTTAAGGGATCCTCGGCATTTACTGTTACCGCTTTGAGAAGCTCTCTGGCCATCTCCTCATCTCTATCCCTCAAGCTCAAGAAAGCGTATTCCAGCTCTCTCCACATCTCTGGCTCCGTCCAGCCGGCGTTGTCCGTTCCGAGTAGGAGCCTCGTTCCAACTTCCATTATCTCTTCCAAATTGTTGGGTAGTCCGAACCAAGTGTTTGCCCTTAAGCACTTGGCTATTGCTATGCCTCTTCTCGTAAGCTCTTCCAAGCTTTCTTTCGGGACGAAGTTTGCGTGAACCACGAAGTCCGGTTCGAGCTTTAAGAGTCCATCCAAGTCCTCTTCCTTATTTTCTGCAAAATGAACAGCAACAGGCTTACCCATTTCTTTAAATTTTCTAGCATACTCGAGAGCTCTCGGATAACTTATCTCTGGTAAACCTAGGCCATGAGCCCTCCATATGTTCCCCGGAGGTCTTGCAAATGGTAAGTAGCCGGGAAATCCTTTAGATCCTCTCAATCCTATTTCCAACCCTTTCTCTCCTTGTTCCCTAAAGTCTGCCAAGGCAAATGTTCCCCTTTTGTAGGAGATCTTTATTACTTCCCAGATGTACCTTTCCAACTCATCTTCTTGCTCTAAGGCCCTTATCTTCAATCCTTTTGAGGGATCAACGATTTCCTCCAGGCTCCTTTCTGGCCACAGTTCTAAGAGCGAATAATCTGCTGTATGTATGTGCGCATTCACTAATGAAGGCATTACAAGGACGTTTGAGGTGGGTTTTGACGTCTCATATATATCAATCACTTTCCCTTCCTCAAGTACTATTTCGACGTCTTCTGCGAGATATAGTTCCTCTCCGAGTAATGCGTATTTAACCCTTAAGTACCTCAACTCTCTTCGCCCTGTCCTTCCTAAGCATCCTTAAAGCCATTGCAGCGAGCTCCAGAGCCTTCCTGGGCTTCAAAGCTATTCCTATTCCAACCTTCACGTCATATATTTTTGAAAGAGTTTCGCCAAACTCCGATGCTACTGAAGGATCGGAAAAGAAAACTGCATTATCACCTCCCAAGTAACCCCCAACCGATTTAAAGCCTAAAGCTGTATGAAGGAGAGAAGACGTCATATCTATAACCTCTACATAGCCCAAGTAGTGATCTTTTTTGCTTATGAAGTTTATATCAAAATGGACAGCCGCGATCTTAGACTGGGTTATGCAAGGACCTCCCTCTAAGAGGGCCTCTAAGGGAGTTTTACCACATCCAACAACTACCTCCAAGGGAACAGGGGAGAGTTCTTCCAGAGGTTTCAGCCACTTCTCCACATCAGTATTGTTGGCTATGAAGATCAAAATGTCCTTTCTCGTAGGCAAGTAGAAGGCCTCTCTGCTAGCCGCTATTTTTGTGGCAGTTCTCTCCAGCTCGTTCTGGATCATTTGTATTTTCCACTCTCTATCATCTCCTATCTCTTCCGTCCACTCTCTGTACCCCCTTAGGATGACCTTCACCACTTTGTGCATTGAGCGCCCCTTAGGTTTTCGAGGAACCTTTTTCTAACCCTCAGTTACGAAGTTTACTCTCCTCTTTTGTCCCTCTATCTCTTCCAATGCCTTGACGGCACTCCTCATTGCTGTCCTAGGCTTCCTGGCTATTCCTACTCCAATCTTAGCTTCTGGCAACCACTCCATTATATGAGCTATCAGCTCTTTTCCATTCGAGGTATCAGCGAACAATATTGCCATTCCGTCCCTAATGCTACTTCCTACCGCCCCAAAACCTAAGGCAAGCTTTAGGATCGTCCCTAACTTATCGTGATACATTACGTACGAAGAGTAGTTCCTTTTTATAACGAGTGGTTTCAGCTCTATCATTATTGTCATCACTAACGAATCTGGAGGTGAGGCGTAGGTGTTGGAATTCAGAGCTTCTAGTGGTGTTGAACCCGTAGCTTCTTTCCACAGTATTGGAACTGGAGATAGAGCTCTGAGCTTGTCAACTATTTTGTCAAAATTAGAAACGTTGTTCAATACGAAGGTTAGCACATCTTTCCTAGTAGGCAAGTAGTATGCGTCAACCCTTGCTGCTAGCTCTGTTGCGAATGCCTCTAGCCTTGCGAGAGCTAGCTGAACCCTCCACTCCTTGTCCACTCCTTCCTTTGACGCCCACTTCTCTAGCCCTTCTAGAATTACTTTGCCCATTCTGTGCATCGCGTTCACCCTTCCTCTTGAATATCCGTCTCAATCTTCGGTAGTACTCACTAATAGGGTGATTTTTTTGACATTCGTCTCTGCCAGGACATAAGTTCCAAGAGACAAGGGTTTTGCACGAGGGAGGCGAGTACTTCTTTCTAGATCCCCTGAGTCCGGCCAAATGTTCTACTTGATATCTGGCAACCTTTTCATTATAATCCGGCATATTTGCAAATATTTCTAGAACTTCCTCTACATCTAGACCTATATTAAGCAAGAATGTGGCTAGAGAGAACCTTTCTTGATGAGAGAGGTTTTCACCTTGCATTGCTCTATTATATATTGCCTTGATACAAGGGGGCAACGCCTCAACGACCAAGCCCTTGAAGTCCTTTAAGGTTGGGGTCTTGGAAGCCCTCTTCTCCAACAACTTTTTAACTTCTTCGTATAAC
>JALWJF010000140.1 GCA_027081755.1 Desulfurococcales archaeon
GTATAGAGACGGTAATTTTCGATCCATACTGGACTTTTCGGATACTTTTCTAGGAAGTCGTTGATGTTTTCTAACCAAACCGGTGGTCCTTTAACTATCTCGTATTCCGGTAAGGTATCTTCTAATACTTCTACAGCTATGGTGGCCATTGTGCTCTCGTCCGTCCAGGCATGCCAGCGGGTAACCTTGAATCCTAACTTCCTTAAGTTCTTCGCCATGCTATTTCCTATTCTATGTAGTTCACCCCAAACAGTTTCCGGAGGCTCGTTGTTTATTGGAAATTGAATCAGATAAACTGGTAGATGTGCTTTGCTTTTCTTAAGCTTGGGTGGGAAGAAGAACTCCATTTTAGGCTTAACTAGGTATCTGTTTGCAGCTAAGATAGTTAATGAAAGAGATTTTGCGGAAACTGCTGCGGTTACGTTTCTTCGGGGATCAACGGGGTCCACTAAGATTATTTCAGCATTTGGAAACTTCTTAATGATATCCCTTTTTGCATTAACAACTACTGGAGGTCTCCACTTGGAAATGGCCCTTATTGCTTCTCCAAAACCCTTATAATGAAGTACTATTAATTCACAAGCATAACCAGAGAATCCTTGGATTTTTATCTCGGCCCCATAGGTTCCTATGCCTTTCATGAAAGCTTTCATCAGTCTTATTTCATCTACAATATTGTCACCTAGTTCTTTAATTTTGGAAAGAACATAACGTGTGTGGAAAGGTGTCCTATCAACTGCAGTTATAGCTTTACTACCATCCTCTACCTTAAATGCTGGAACGAGATCTACAGGAACACCTCTTATATATACTCTTATGTAGGGGTGTTCCGCAAATTTAAGTTCATATGTACCAAGTTCTTTCGCGACTTTTAATATTAAAGGGAAAGCAACTTCTCTAATCCATTCTTTACTTTTGGGATCAAATAAGATAAATACGTCGAGTTCCAAATTACCTCTTAGCCATGTACCCTTTCTTGCACTCCCTTGTAGGGTTACTTCGGCTTTGAGTCCGGCTTTCGACAGCGCTTTCATCAATTTTTCTCTAACATACGAAAATATTTCGTCTCTAAGTTTTATCTCTTCTTCCGAAGGTCTTATAGTCTCTATTACTTTCTTCTCGATGTCTTCATGAAGTAGGGTCACCTAGTTTCACCTCTTTTAGGGTTTCGTATATAGGTCCTCTAGGCGTTAGCGTCGATTTCTTTAACCTTATACTTCTTACTTCCATTTCGCCCAATTCTATATCTTTCATCTCATTTATCCATTTCACAAGCTCATCAATTCTCTTTCTACTTCTAACCCTTGCAAGTGTAACATGCGCAGTAAATGGTTTGGTCTCTGGTTTAAGCCCCATCCTCCTTAGTTCTCTTTCGATTATTCTGTTAATCTCTCTTAAGTATTCGTCTCCGTTAACACCAACCCAGATCACTCTAGGTCTCATCTCATTGGGGAATGCTCCTACTCCTTTTAGCCTTATTTTATGTGTTTTCACATTTTTTACGGCCTTTTTCATTATGTCTTCAATCATATCTATCATATCGACTGGGATATTACCTAGGAACCTTATTGTTATGTGAAAGTTTTCTTTCTCGACTACTTTCACGTCGGCTCCTGTCAGTTTTAATGATTCAGCGAGCTTGTTCAGCTTCTCACTCAACGGTTCTTCTATATCAACAGATATGAAGGCCCTTATTCTCTCCAAGGTCTTCCCTCCAATTCATCAATAGCTGCTCTTAGGAGGTTCATTGCTCTCAGCAA
The DNA here is from genome assembly GCA_027081755.1 of Desulfurococcales archaeon. Lineage (GTDB taxonomy): Archaea > Thermoproteota > Thermoprotei_A > Sulfolobales > Ignicoccaceae > Ignicoccus. The sequence goes on from JALWJF010000140.1 coordinate 1,761, forward strand.
ATTACTTCTGCCTGTCCAGTATGGAGGTGAGCGTAAGTATGCATCCTCCACTTCTCTTAACGCTTTTATTACTATCATTCGTATTCTCTCCATACGTAGCCGCACCTCGTGCATTTATAGAACCTCGTAGGGGGCTCATCTCCAGCCCTAGTCTGTATGAACCAATAGTAAGCCTCGTCATGACCACATTTAGGACATATTACGTCCCTTGTTTTGGGTAACGTCTCTACTTTAATTGAATCATCAATAACTACTGTTTTTTCTTTCACACTGTGACGTATCTTTTTGGTTGTTCTTATCCTTTTTGTTTGCGAAGCCTCCATCTCGTAACCGCATTTCATACACTTCAATATCACTTTTCCACCAACCCTTCTAGCAACCATCAATCCCCCACATTTGGGACAGAACTGCACCACTTCTTCACCTCCTTTTGTGTTCAGACCACACAATGTTTCTAACGATTAATTAGCATGGAGTGAAGTGAGCATAGGGCAAAGAGCTTTGCGCCAGAAAGACCATATGGACTATGCAATGGAACTCGACATAGCAATAAAATCAACAACACCAGTCCCAATGCTTGGTAAAGAATATGGTTACTACGTGGGAGCCGGAAACCCTCTTTTTAGTATA
>JALWJF010000141.1 GCA_027081755.1 Desulfurococcales archaeon
ATATTACTGGTGCATACCTAAGCGATTTGATCACTGCTTCCCCGTTAACCTTTATCATACCTTATCGTGGAGTTGCCTTAGGAGGAGGTAAATAGCCTATCTATGGCTAAGGATGAAGATTGGAGAACAGCTATATCCTTGTAGACGTCAACTATTAGGCCTGGGAAGGAGTCTCCGTCGCCGTTGATGAGACGATACGCTTGCCAACTAGTTACCTTGGTCTTCTCTCTTACCTTATAAGCAGTCTCTATCAAATTGCGAAAGAGTTCATCAACTGTATTTGGGCACGGTCCCTTGCTAAGGACTCTAAGTCTAACCGGACCGGTTTCGTCCCACATAGCACATATCGTCAGACCACTAACTTCAATCGTATAGAGTTCGCCTACCTCACCTCTTCCCTTTACATGTTTCTGATATATTACTGGTGCATACCTAAGCGATTTGATCACTGCTTCCCCGTTAACCTTTATCATACCTTATCGTGGAGTTGCCTTAGGAGGAGGTAAATAGATGTAGCAATTATATCAGCCGTAGAGCCCGGATTCAGCTCCATCTCTTTTATATAAATATGGTGGACATTAGACCTTGCCATCTCTCTAAGTCTTGACATAACTTCAAAACCATGTTTTCTAACAATGAGTTCATCTATTACGTTCGCTAACAAGATTCTTTGCACTTCTCTAAAACAAGCCTCATTGATTCCACACTCGCATATAAATTGCATAGATGTCAATACGTTAGGATAATTGCTCACAATTTCCCTAAATAATGAGTCATATTTAGAGAGTCCTAGAAATAGATCGTATAAGTTACTATAGTTTAAAGCCTTTTCAAACGTAGGGTAATTCTTTGCAATTATCTTTTTAAAATGACTTAGATTCATTGTTTTTAAAGCTTCAATAAATTTGATTACATCCTCTTTACTGGTGTTTTCAAGAAGGTGCCTTGTATTCCATGGATCCCCAAACACTAAGGGAACAGCAAGTATTACAAATCCAGTTAACGTACTTTTCTTCAGTGACCTCAAGGTCATAAAATACAATTCACCCACATCATTAGCCTTAATACAAGATTGTGCCAATCGAAAAGCATCTTCAACAATCTCGAAGTAGTTGAAAGAGAGAAATCTCTTGGGACACACGTTTCCGGGCTTACAGAAACTAGCTTCCAGAACGACTGCTTCAGCTAGTTCAAAACATCTAGCTTGGAACTTGGAGGTAGAGTGAGCACCATCCCATCTATACGACTTTCTAAAGTACCCTCTACACAAACCGCTACCTCACCTATTTCGGAGTGTTGCATCCTGAGACTTTCGAGTTTTATCTTTGTGTTACCTACGTGTAGTTCATAGGTATACGGCAATGCTATGTTTGAGATAGGGGTAAGATACCCACATACATTAACTCTTCTCAGAATTGTTGGTCTACGCGGCGACCTAGGTCCGCTCACTATTCGAAAAGAATAAGGTATATCGCCCCATATACCCTCTAACAGGCTATTTGACATACGATAACGTCTTGCTCCCATCCCTAATCCATCCCATTTCCCTTCACTAGGTGGTTTGGTTACACCATTTTCTCTCAATTCTTTCATAACTCTTAGTACTTCCGGAACACATTCTTCACCATAAAATATGAGATCTATATCATTGCCAGAGCCCCATGCACGAGAGCCAGTTAGTCCAGCTTCACAAGAAAATATAGAAGCCATGTCCTTGGCTATCCTATCCGCATCTATGAGATCTCTAGGATCTATTACTTCGGCTTCAGCCAGTGGTACTAGCGGAGAAGGGCGTGGTGAGCAATCACTAGCCCTGCTATATGTCTTTATAAGTTTTGCTATTACTTCGTAGCTCAGCTTGCGACCTCTGATATCATATCTAGGAAATGCAATAACATGTCCTTCACATACGTCAACTCCTTTAACAACCCATATAATTTGTCTATGTATTAAGAAGAAGCCTTCTACTATCATTTCTTATAGCACTCGGGTTTTTCAGGATTCTTTATTTTCCTCCTTAAGTATAAGCACCAGCCAGTAGTCGGGGAGTAATATAAGCAATCATAACACGTCGGCGGTCTTTCTCCTTTCTTGGGATCATAGTATCTCTGAACACTTTTTGCTGCCTCGTTAACCATCTTCTCTATTTCGTCGCTACTCTCGCTTTGATGTTCATTTGACATTATTATTTCTTCTCTTTCTTCACCTTTTGGTGACTCCTTTTTGGTATGCTCCCTAAATATCTCGCACTTTGTATAATCTCTAAGACACGGATATACATTTGGATCAACGATTTTACCCGTTAATTTGCACCTCACTTTCTTTCTTAGCAATCCTACTAGTTCGGCATACGGGCAAGGCAATCTCTCAGCCTCCTCTGCTCCGGTTGATAATACTTAGTGTTCAGAATTTAACAACATATGCCAAGAAGAGTAGTCCTATTGCATATATGAAGAGTGTCCACGATATACAGAAGGGTCTCACCGGTATAACTTTTTCTTTTTGTACACTGACTAAATGTCCCAGCAACGTTGGCCAGTATCTACCTTTCAGACTATCTATCCTAACTGTTAAGTTACTTCCTTGAGCAAACCTCGGCGCCGGAACGAACTCGGGTTTGGGCAACGGTCCAATGTTCTTCACGGTAATTGTATACTCTCTACCATTCCTTAGTACAGTTACCTTCAGAATCCCTTTAAATATTTCGATCTTACCATTAGTATAGACTTCTATTGGGGCTCCGTTGTTGCTTTTAACGAACTGAACTTTGACTACACGACCGGATGCATGCCAAGGATACACCATTATTGCGCCTATTAGTAGGATTATTGCAGCTATCGTTATCCCTATCCTAAGCTCCTTGATAGCCCTAAAGTAAATACTTAATGGTATTAGTATTGACAACAGTACTGCCGTTAGTACTTTACTAAAGAAGAGCACCTTTACTCTTGGATGACTTACGAAGCTCTTTGTATTGCTCAGTGTGGGATGCAAGCTGCTAGGCATTATATAAGGCATAGCAAAACTAATTGGGACAGTTGCGAACGCTGCTATTGCATAAACAGCAGAAATTGTAGCCCTCCTTTCCGGATCTGCTATACTCTTCCTAATAGCAACATACACTAGATAAGCGATGAAGAGTAATAAGACGCCAGTTTCTCTAGGGTCCCAGTTCCAATAACTGCCCCATGACTCTTTAGCCCATGCACTACCAGTGGCCAATACGAGGAACGAGTACACTATTGCTGTATATATGAAGATTGAGCTGAGCTTGTCGTATTTCTCATTCCTTTTAGCAAGATATATTATTGCAAAGATCATACCCAAAATATAGAGAATATACGTTGACCACGCTATGGGAACATGTAGGTATATATTGAGATAAGCCATAGGACTGCCTAAGGGAACAGCCGCTGGGTAAGGCGCATTCAGCACATCGTAGACGCTTAATGCGGCATCAACTATTGCAACTACTATCAAGAGATAACCTATTGCCTTTTTGCTCAACCCTATAACCCCCAATTTCTCATAGGGTAAGCATTTATTTCGTGTCCCTTAGCCACACATAAGGCATGAAAGTCAGAGTCGCACTCTTCGATACTTCTGCTCTTATGCTATATTTGGAAGGCATAGACGTTATAGAGCAAGTAGAAAAAATGGGGCTAAAGTGTGCCATTTTAGATAAGGTATTCGAAGAGCTGAAAAAATTATCAGAGGAGCCAGGGAAAAAAGGTAAGGCTGCTAGACTAGCTCTCGATATAGTTAGATCTAAATGCATAACAATGAAATACCAAGGAAGGAAAAAGCACACAGATGACGCAATAGTTGAAACTGCTATAAAGATGAGGATACCCGTTGTTACTGCTGACATGGAATTGAGAAGGAGATTACTTCGGAGAGTTCCTACAATCTATTATAGAGAGAGTCAAAGGCGCTTCATGAGCGATGATTACTTCGATCTGTGAAGCCAGTCGAACACAGTTTGGATCCCTCTAGGTGTAATTGGTGTACCCCACAATACCTTACCTTCATAGAAATCGTTAATTATAGTAACATTTGAAGGTAATGGTCTGACTATATACTCTTTGCTCTCTATAGTTATGTGCGAACCATACACATATATTAGCGCTCTCTTGCCAACACTTAAATACTTAAGAGGGCATAGATACCTCCTTATTACGTGCGAGAGCGATATCACCTTTATTCTTTTAATGATCTTTCCTATACTCTCAATCTTACTATTTATATAAATAGGTGTTCTCATATAAACTCTTTGAAGTACTTTATCAAGGGTATATTGTAATGGATAACTTGCAAAACCGTGAATATACTCGCTATTATTCTTAGGTGTGACTACAACCCAGACAAAGGGCATATTGTATTTTACCAAGGCATAGAGCCAAGGGACATAGTAATACATATTATCTCTGTCGATACTATATACTAGTGCCAAATAACCATATCCATGTTCCTTAAGCCATTTCACAGTTTCCAATGCAAGAGGATATGTGTAGTCCCAATATGCTGTCTTGTAATTAAAATGTAAGTAATCACCGCTCTTGAAACCACTTGTAGGGTTCACCCAAATCCATAATAATGCACCATGCATATTACTAGAAGGAGTTCTGATGCCTACTTTGTTTATACTGCTATATGAGACTGAATTAAGGACAAGGATCAAATATAATGCATAGACTAGCAAGAATTTTCTAAAGCTGAGTTTATCCTTCAAAACCAAATATATTAAAATTACAACACTTATATGATAGAATACTAGAGATGCGAAAGCTAGAACTCCAAGGGCTTTTGTAGTCCACAAGAGTTCACGGTATATATATACAATCGAAGTCCCGAATCTGTTTAGTATATCTTCCGCTAAGTAACCATATATGTTAAATACTGTCCCAGTAGTCGCATCTACCATGGCTGCTAAGAAAGATAAGGTAAAGAGAATTTTGTAGGGTACATCTATCATGAGTAATATTACCAGAGGTAATAGTAAATTCTGAGGACTCACGACTTTACTAAATAGAACGAAAGCTAGGCTGGACAATATTAATGCTTTCATTAGCTTGTTTCTATATGCTATGAGTAATGAGTAGAGCAACATAAGAACTAGCATTATATTAAGTATGATTTCGCCCCACCCAACTTTGGGAATAGGTTTACTATAGCATGGTGCAACAATGCTTGCCATATGAAGTGAAATCATATCACCGGCCATCAGTATTAAGGGTATACCGGTATAGCCCAATGATGCTGGGGGTCTATCTTCGTGAATAGTTAATACATTTTCTATGAATCCTTTACCAAAAAAGGGCGCTACAATCAACCCAAAGATGAATATGCTGAGTATCATTTCTTTTATCATTTTATTCCTTAGAGAGTAGCCCAAATATGCTGGTAAGGTTATCCATATCGTCTGTTTTGTTGCAAGCGCTAAACCATAAGTAATTGGCCATAATCTATCACCCTTTCTGAACCTCACAAGTGAGTCCACAAACAAGACTACTGCTATTATATCAATCATTCCATGAATAACAGTTACAAAGAACACGAGTGGATTCAAGAGGATCAAGTACTTCTTTTCACTTTTAAAATATTTTGTTAATCTAAATAAAGACAAAATGAGCAATCCCTTTAAAACCAACCTAAAGGTTAATGGATTGAATATTTTAAGTAAATAGAACGGCAACGAACCCAAAGCCATAAGTAGTAGAGCAAAGGGAGGATATGCATACCATTGAGGATATGCTAAAGGGTTCGAATATATCCACGGTGCATTTTTCGGAACATTATAAGGGTTAAGCCCATGTAAGAGAAGTAGAGTGCTATAGTAGAATACGGTAACATCATAATGGTGCTCAGTTACGAGTGCTAAGATCATTAGCGTTACTGCTATCACTAGGTCACGTCTTTTCAAGTTCCCTAGTCCCATTAGTGCCATGTCTATTCTAGGTTTTTATTAGCCATTTAAGGTATCCTTTCACGGGCGCGTAAGTGAGAGACTTCGTTGACATAACTGAGATTGATAGAAATATTATTGAACACCTATTCGAAATGAGTGATATGATAATTAATAGACATATGCACATAAGAAAGAATAACATATTGGATGGAAAAAATATTATCCTAGCGTTCTTCGAACCTTCGACGAGGACGAGACTCAGCTTTGAAATAGCGGTAAAGAGGTTAGGGGCAGATGCACTAACAGTTGTTGGTGAAGAAGCCGTTAGCTTGAGCAAAGGCGAGAGCTTTGGGGACACACTGCGTATGTTTGATATATTAGGAGACTTACTGGTCCTTAGGCATAAGTATGATGGAGCTGCAAAATATGCAGCAGAAATGGTGAAGATACCCGTCATAAATGCTGGAGATGGCAAGAACCAACACCCAACTCAAGCAATCATAGACTTGTATACTGTATACAAGAGGCTCGGTCAAATAGATGGTCTGAACTACGCTGTCGTAGGAGATCTTAGATACGCACGTACAGCACATTCGTTCTTATTAGCCCTAACTCACTTCGAACCAAAAAATGTCTACTTAGTAAGTCCCCCACAATTGAAACCATCTGAATCTCTAATAGCAGAATTACGAGAGAGGGGATTGCAGTTCTATTTATCGGAAAACCTAGAGGAAGTCATTGACATGGTTGATGTCATTTACGTGACAAGGATACAAAAGGAGAGATTCCCCGATCCAGAGGAATATGAAAAGGTTAAAGGGAGTTATAGACTAACGTATGAGATGATCAAAAACAGAAAGGACATAATAGTACTTCATCCTCTGCCCAGAGTTGACGAACTGGATACGAGAATTGACAACACACAAGCCGCTGCATACTTTGATCAAGTCCGAAACGCTGTTCCCGTGAGAATGTCCGTTGTAGCATGGAGCGCGGGTGTTGAACTATGAGCAAGAAAGAGTTAAAGGTAAGTAGGATTAAGAATGGTACCGTTATAGATCATATACCAGCTGGGCGGGCTATGGAAGTACTCCGAATATTGAAGATCACCGGTAAAGAAGGATTTATGGTGCTTATTGCAATGAATGTATACTCAAAGAAACTTAAGGGTAAAAAAGATATAATTAAGATTGAAGGTAAGTTTCTAAGTGACAAGGAGACTGCAGCAATATCCTTGGTAGCGCCAACAGCTACAATAAATATAATAAAGGATGGAGAAGTAAAGGAAAAGAAAGGTGTAAAGGCTCCGACCCTCGTAGAGGGTATCTTAAAGTGCCCTAATCCTGTCTGTGTTTCAAGAATTGAGCGAGAAAATATCTCTTCTAAGTTCATTAAGGTTAGTGAGAACCCTTTAACATACAAGTGCGTGTATTGCGGGACTAGAATTGAAGAAAGTGATATTCCAAAATATCTAAATATGTAAAAATGGTGGTACTAATGGAATTTAAAATTTGTGAAGTACTAAGAGTTAAACGCTTAGGAAAGAAATTTTATGAAATATATGTCAAATACGAAGAAGAGCCTGAGCCAGGGACCTTTGCTATGGTCTGGCTACCCGACTTCGAAGCGATACCCTTATCTTTTGCAGGATGGACAAATGGTATAGCTAGATTTTTGGTTAAAGTTGTAGGTCCAACAACGGCTGCCCTTTACAATGCTACCAAAGTTGGAATAAGTAAACCTCTAGGTAGGAGAGCGCCGATACCACTAAGTACACCCACCTATGTCGCTGGAGGTGTTGGTGTTGCCCCTTTCCTCTATATGAAGGAAAAATGGGGTGGGAAAATACTTTATGGTGCGAGAACGAAGGAGGAAATACCCAAGTTTATCAAAGAAGAAATAGACGAGATAGCCACAGAAGATGGCTCGATTGGCTTTAAAGGAAATGTTGTGGACATGTTTTTCACTAAGCCAAAGACAAGGGATGTTTACGTCTGTGGACCTTATCCTATGATAGAGTATTTTAGGAAGAGAGCAAAGGAAATAGGCAACATTAAGGCATACTTTAGTACAGAAAGGCCCGTAAAGTGTGGAATAGGTATCTGTGGTGCATGCACAATTAACGGAAAACTCTTATGCAAGGAGCCGTGGATCTTGATGAGCTGAGGCCGGGAGACCTCGGGCCCATTCTCCCGCGTTCAGCGGGCGTTTATGACCCGAGGTACTCCACAACTGTGGAGCGCTTAGAATTTTTAAGTATGATGAATACGCCATCGACTGATTAATGATGAGAAGCCCGCTTCTGATAGTGCAAAAGTAAACGTAATGAACGATATAGCTATCGCATCGGTAATCCCAAAACCTAATGATAAAAGTAATGATGAAAGTGTAGTTCCTAAGTTCCTTCCGGCATTATCGAGTCCCAATTTCAAACCCGTCCCCTTATGAGACCTTGCAAGAGCCATATTGGCACTCCTCCACCATGCCATGCCAGCTTGTGCAAACATAGTCCCACTTGCCACAACCTTAGGATCACTACTAAGTAAGGCAACAGTACTTGTTAATGCCAAGTAGCCAGGTAACGATAGAGAATATAGAGACTGACTTATATCCAACAATTTCCTCCCAATTACATAGCCTATTAAGGCACCACTGAAAGAAGCTAAAGCCATTAACAGCGCTGTAAGTGTTCTGCCTACTAACCTATATAAAACAGCTAATGTTATCTCCGTATTTACTAATGCCATTATAAGGCCTAATGAAAATGAACTCAAGAATATTGAAATAGAACTTATGTTTAATATCTTCTTACTTTTATGATAATCCCATTTTTTAAACGATATTTTGGTCTTAAAGAGATATAATGATATTAATAAGAATATTACTGAAGATAACAGTGTAGGTTTTATAGAGTTGAGACCGCTGAGAGCATAACCTATCGCTGTAGCACTGGTTCCTACGAGAAAATACATAGACGATACTTTGGCCCTATTTTCTGGCCTAGCTCTGCCCATTACTAGAGCTTGCATAGCGGGCCATGAGATCCCAGATGCTATACCGTGTGGAAAGCGTATTATCCAATACCACTTACCTGGTGCTACAAAATAAATAAAGGAAAGCAATGATAGCACAAAGAAGCCTGTTGCCGCTACAGCACTTCCTTTCTTCTCAACAATTCTGGGTGTGAACAGTGATACTATTGCTCTACCTAAGGAGAAGCTTAACGTTAGCAATGCAATGTACTTTATGCTACTCATCGCATCGAAGGTCGTTGAAGCCCTTAAGCTTATACCCGCTATCACGCCAGCAAACGCTATAAGATAAAGCGTTCTTAATTCATCCTCCAACGTTCCCACTCTCTAGCTTCTTTCTGAAATGTCTATCTACAATTATTGCTATGATCGTACCAGTGATTATACCTAGCAGTATCGCTTTGTAAACGTTTTCAGGTGTTGGAGGGAAAGGTCCATGTCCAGTTAACGGCAAGCAGTCATCCCTCTTTCACGCATCTTCTAACATCTTAAAAGAGGGCTCATTTTCAATACCCTCTCATCATTTTTCAGAGGTCGGACTCTAACTTCATCGCCTCAATGCTCTTTGATGCTTCATATAAGCTCTGTAGATCTAATATCACGAAACCTCCCATCACAGTAACTGCTATCGCTCCAGCAACAGAGGCCACTTTAGCCGCTGTTATTGGGTTGCCACTTTTTATATATTCTGTTATAAATGCTGCCGCATAAACGTCGCCAGCTCCTGTTGTATCAATTACATCATTGACATGATAAGGTTTTATATAATATACATCACCATTACTTAGGAAGATCACACTTCCTTTTTCACCTAGTGTAACTATCATTAACTCTTTGGGCATGACAACAGGTTTAGGGTACATACCGAGGTGTCTAGCCTCTGCTTCATTCAGAAAGACTAAATTACACCTTCTGATGGTGTCCATCATCTCCTCTAAAGATGCTTCGAAAACATGGGGACCCGGAGAGAATGATACCCTATATCGGTCTACATACTTGAGAGCGAAGCTAGATGGCTTTGAGGCTACATGAACTATGTCTCCATCAATATCGTTTGGCAAATCCTCTGGCATTAACATGTGCGAAGCTCCTTTCAACGAGTACATTACTTTGCCCTTTGGTGTAGATGCAATGAATATTAGTGATTGCTCGCCTTCTTTACTTATTCCAATTACTCTAACTCCTAGCTTCTCTAACTCGGATCTTATCATATTTGAAAAATACCCCGTACCTACAGCCGTATACAAATTAACTGATGCACCTAAGGTTCGTGCGGCT
>JALWJF010000142.1 GCA_027081755.1 Desulfurococcales archaeon
CTTGGAGGGAGGCCTCAGCGGCTTCCTTCGCTTCCTCCTCTCCTTCCTAAGGGGAGGACCTCCCAGCCTGCTCTATAGTAAACCTTCCTTAATCCTCTTCCTCTCTTACGCATATCCTTCTTTTACAGTCTTAACGCTTAGCTTCTTAGCATCCGTCATAGTTTCGATACTTATCGCGCTAATAACTGACTTTAAAGGTAACAAATTGATAAGCTCGATGGCCTTCGTTCCCGAGTACTTCTACGCTGCCCTCTTCTTCGTGTCCTCGTGGACGTTGGGCTGGCCGAACCCCTTACCTACCCTCGACTTGAGCAAGGCATTGGCTTACTCTTTAACGGTATTCTTCGTTGAATGCCCAAAGCTCCTCCACGGCCTCGTCGGTTCCTTTGAAGATTCGAAGAAACAGTTGGAAGAGTCATTGATGTTATTGAAGGCCTTAGGATTGCCTAAGGTGAGACAAAACCTCGCTATCTTAAAGTTCCTCTTGCCTTCATTCGCATCCTTGAGCATTTATTCGTTCGCGATGTTAATTGAGAGGAGCGTGCTGATAGAGCCTTTTATAGGCTTTCCTGGCATGGGCAATTTGCTTTACACCTCTGTAGTGAATGCCGATATAACGTTAGCGGCCACGTCCTTCTTAGCAATAGGTATCATAGCGATTACTATTGCAAGTCTCAGCTCGTTCGTGGAAAAGGTATTAGATGCGAGGTTGGGACCTTGAAGAAGGTGCTAATATTTATTATGCTGATAATTTTAGCGTATGCTTTACATAGCTTCTTGAGCTGTAAACAAGAGTATCCGCCACTCCTTCCTCCTTCCTTCAAACACCCCTTGGGAACTACGCCTTTGGGCCAAGACGCTCTCTGTTACGTTGCAAAAGGCGCGTGGGCCAGTTTGGAGAGCTCCTTGGGAGCTTTGGTTACCAGCTCATTGCTAATGATATCACTTACATTCATCTCAATGTACTTGAAATCGGAAGCCATAGAGGGTTTCCTCAGCTCGTTGGCGGGCTTCCCCAGGTTCTCCTTCTTGTTGTTCCTAGCTTTGGTGACTACTTTGAACCCGTTGCTAATAGGCTTCATAGTAGGCATTTTTTCTTCCATAGCCGCCTCAAGGTCTTTGGTAACTAGGGTTAAGCAACTTAGGAGGAGCGAATTTTGCCTTGCCTCCGAAGCGTTGGGAGCTAGCAACTTCACGCTCTTCAAGAGTCACTGTTTGAAGCACATTTCTTCTTTCTTGAAGAGGTTTGTGGCAATATCTTCAGCAATAGCAGTTTACGCCGAAGCCGGAGCCTCTATGCTGGGCTTGGAAGACCCTTCCGTGCCCAGCGTAGGCAAGCTCTATGCATTGGTCGAGAGCACTCCCGGAGCCATTTTGACCAAGGCCGGTCAAGTCCAAGTCCTCGCCTCTGTAATAATAACGGTCCTTATCGGCCTAATGGTATACGTTCTCCTCAAGTGAGGGCGACAGCTTTTGAGGCATGCCTCCTTCCTTTACTGGGAATGACTTTGGACTTGCACTCGTTGGTTAGGGCCTATGGCGTAGACGAGCTGGCCTCCAGGATAGATCAGACCTTGCTCGCCGAAACTTCTGCCAAGGCAAAGGAGTTTGCCCAAAAGTCCTCCAAGTATCCCTTTAGGTCCTTAGTGGGTCTTCCCCCCATGATCAAGCACTTCAAGGAACACTGGAAGGGGAGGTTGGTCGGAGTGGTAAACTTCCCGTTCGGCCTTTCCCCGCTGAGGAGCGTTGAGTTCGAGATGAACGAGGCTTGGGAGAACGGGGCCGATGAGGTGGACGTGGTGGCTTCTCCGTACTTAGCCCTAGACGACATAGACAAGTACAAGGAGTACGTGAGGTCCTTAATTGGGTTGGCTAGAGAAGTGGGCTTTGACATAGTTAAGGTTATCGTCGAAGCTCCAGTATTGGACGATAAGACTTTGGTAAGAGTTGCCAAAATAGTATACGAGCTGAAGGCGGACTTCCTCAAGACGGCCACCGGAACGTTACACAAGACCTCTCTTAGGGACGTTTACTTGGTAAAGGCCTCAGCTCCGGGCTTAGAGGTTAAAGCTTCCGGAGGCATAAGGGAACCAGTACAAGCCCTAGCCTTCCTAGAAGCCGGAGCTTCAGTAATAGGTACTAGCACCGGTATAGAGATTGTGGAACAGTTCAGAGAACTCAAGGAGGCCTTAGGTTAGTTTTTAACCCACACCGGTGTTGTATTGAAACCGGAAGAAAGCATGTACGCTGTCGAAGTAGAGAACCTGAGGAAGGTGTACAAGCAAGGGAAAGCAGAGGTAGAGGCCCTAAGGGGAGTTACCTTCAAGGTGAAGAAGGGGGAACTCTTCGGCTTCTTGGGTCCGAATGGGGCAGGGAAGACAACCACGATAATGATCTTGACCACATTGCTCGAGCCCACTTCTGGAAAGGCTTTGGTAGCTGGACACGACGTGGTGAAGGAGAAGAACGAAGTGAGGAAGAGGATAGGCGTAGTATTCCAAGACCCAGCCTTAGACAACTACTTGACCGCCTACGAGAACCTCTACATCCACGCAAAGCTTTACGGCTTAAAGGGGAAAGAGTTGGAAGAGAGGGTTAAGGAAGCGTTAACGTTTGTGGACTTGTGGGAGCACAAGGACCGATTGGTGATAACCTTTTCCGGAGGGATGAGGAGGAGGCTGGAAATAGCTAGGGCCTTGGTCCACGAGCCGGAGGTCCTCTTCTTGGACGAGCCCACCACGGGCCTCGATCCCCAGTCCAGGGCGAAGGTCTGGGACTACATAAAAGGAATAAACAAGGAGAAGGGAGTTACCGTTTTCCTCACCACCCACTACATGGACGAGGCGGACAAGCTTTGTGAAAGAATAGCGATAATTGATAAGGGAAAGATAATAGCGGAAGGGAGTCCCGAGGAGCTGAAGGCTAGGGTAGGGAAGAACGTGGTAATAGTAGAAACGGAGAGGGAAGCCCCTTGCATAGAAAAGTATAAGTGTGAGAAGGTCGGCAACAGGCTCTTGATAAGCGTTGAGGACGTCACGAAAGCACTGATAGACATAATTGAGTTCTACAAACCATACGGCATAATTAAACTGGACGTGAAGAAGCCCACGCTGGACGACGTGTTCCTAGCCCTAACGGGCAAAGAGCTTAGGGAGGAAGGACCGGAGAACTTCGCCAAGTACGTCATAAGGAGAATGATGATGAGGTGAGAGCATGGAAGCCCTAAAGGCTATGTTCTATAGGCAACTGAAGAGGTTCTGGAGGGCCAAGGGAAGGGTAATAGCGTTAATATTGATGCCCTTGCTCTGGTTGGTGTTCTTCGGAATAGGCTGGGCCTCCAGCCTCAACGTCCCAATAATGGAGCAACTACTCGGAACGGACTACTTGACCTTCATGTTACCCGGAGTAATAGCTATGGCAGTGTTCATGACAGCCTTCATGTCTGGGGTCTCAGTCATATGGGACAAGCAGTTCGGCTTCCTGAAGGAAGTGCTAGTAGCTCCGGCTCCCAGATGGCAGAGCTTGCTCGGAAGGATACTGGGGGATAGCGTAATAGCCACGATACAAGGCTTAATACTGTTCATTTTAGGACTGCCCTTGGCCAAGAACATAATAGTGAGTGGCCTGCCTTTGGCTATAGCAGTGGCCTTCATCTCCGCCTTGGGTTTCGCCGCCTTAGGGGCGCTGATAGCTTCCATGAGGGTTAGGAGCTTCGAGGCGTTCCAAGCGATAGCGAACATGCTCATGATGCCAATGATATTCGCCAGCGGGGCCTTCTTCCCGCTCATGAACTTGCCGGACTGGTTCTGGTACATAACGGAAATAGATCCTATGACCTATGCCGTAGACGCCATGAGACAAGCCTTGGCTAACGTGGGCTACTTCCCCCTGTGGCAAGACTTAATAGCCTTGATCATCTTAGACGTAGTCTTCATAATGCTGGCAATAAAGGCTTTTGAAAAGACCACAGTTGAGTAAGGAATAACGTAAAAATTGCAAATTTGGGCAAGAGGACGATGAAACATGGAACTGGAGCTGCTTTGGAGAAGGATAAGCCCAGCTAGGAATATCAGCTTGGCCTTCTCCGAAGACGGCTTGTTAGGCGTCTCTTCCTTTTGTTCGATCTATAACAAAGAGGGCAAGAGGAGGAAGGCTTGCGAGTATGATACGATCTCCGTTTCTTATTGCTGTGACACCTTCGCCTTCCTTAGCAAAGTCTTCGGCATGGAGCTGATCTTGGTAGACAAGAGGGGCAACGTAATTGGGAAGAGGAAGTTACGCAGCTTGACGTACGGCGTTGGGTTCTCCAACGAGGGCTTTCTGGTCTGCGGCGGCGGGTGCAAGCTCTACGACATGGACTGGAACGAGGTTTGGGGTATTCATTACAATTACACAGCGTACAACAGGCCGGCCTATTACAAGGGCTATTGGTATGTACCGACCTTTGCGGGCTTCGTCATCATAAAGGCTAGGATAGCGGTGAGGGAAAGGAAGCTCCCTCATTATGAGCAGAGCTTGAGCGCGGACGTCTGCGACAAATACTTAGCCTTGTCCACCGAATCCCACCTCCACTTGTTCGAATTGGATGACCCCCTAAAGCCCAAGATGCTGTGGATGATCAAGGGTATTGCGATGCCCTTGAGCATTGCATTTAGTCCGGATTGCAAGTATATAGCTGTAGCAGAGAACGACCGCCATCGGTTAAGGATATACGACCTCAACGGGAACTTGGTGTTCAAGAGGAGGATGTGTTGCGTTGGGTCCGTGGCTTGGTGGCAAGACAGGTTAGCGGTCGGAATTGAGAACAAGGCGATATGTATGTACAAGGTTAATGAGGAGGCTCCCTTCGAAGGGCCCAAGAAGGAGGACGCTTGTACGAACCTTTCTCCAATATAGCGTGAACGCTTTTTGTTTTTGATCCCTCAAAGCTCACACGGATTGGAATTGATAGAGATAGACGGGTCCTTTGGAGAGGGAGGCGGCCAAATACTTAGGACCTCTGTCGCCCTCTCGGCAGTAACCCTAAAGCCGGTGAGGATATACAACATAAGGGCTAAGAGGAAGAACCCCGGGCTAAGGAGGCAACACTTAACAGCGGTTAAGGCCTTGGCAGAGATGACGGACGCGGAGGTTGAAGGGTTATACGTGGGGTCTAGGGAAATAGTCTTTAAGCCAAAGAGGCTTAAGGGAGGAAAGTTCTACTTCGACATAGGCACTGCCGGTAGCGTGAGCTTGGTCTTACAAGCGATAACTCCCGCTTCCCTCTTCGCCCCGGAAAGGGTTGAAGTGACGATAAGGGGCGGGACGGACGTACCAATGAGCCCTCCCATAGACTACCTAAGGTTCGTCTTCTATCCGCTCTTGGAGAGGTTTGGGCCGAAGCCAGAGGTAATCTTGAGGAGGAGGGGGCACTATCCAAAGGGTGGAGGAATAGTAGAATACAAGGTAGATCCGCCGAGAAAACTGGGCTATTGGGCTGAAGAGGAAAGGGGAGAAGTGATAAAGATAAGGGGCTTGTCCCACTGCGTAAAGCTTCCGAAGCACGTTGCCGAGAGGCAAGCCAAAGCGGCTAAGGAATTGCTCGAGAAATACGGATACAAGGTAGACATAGACTTAGAATGGTATCCTCCAGAAAGAGACCCTCACTTAGGCCCCGGAAGCGGTATAGTGCTTTGGGCCATAACGGAGAAGAGCTTGTTGGGTGGGGACTCCTTAGGAGCTAAGGGGAAGAGGGCTGAAATAGTGGGCCAAGAGGCCGCGAAGAAACTCTTGGAGGACTTAGAGACTGGTATGGCGTTAGACAGACACATGAGCGACATGATAATACCTTACCTAGCCTTGGGCTGTGGTGAAGGAATAGTTGCAGGTTCAAGGCTTACCATGCACGCTTGGACCCACGTTCACGTTGTTAAGAAGTTCTTGCCGGAGGCTAAGTTGGAAATATTGGGAGAGCTGAACGAGCCGTTCAAGTTAAGGGCGAAGGGAGTGTGCTATGAGACTTAATATAAGAACGAGTGCTTTAAGGATCGCTAACCTTATTGAGATTTTGAGCTTAAACTTCGTGAACTTTCTCATCGTTCCATGAATACAAGCCTTGGTATCGATGGAATAAGTGCTCACATCTTCTTTTTCTACTTCAACAAGGATGTCTAGGACCGACTCCTTCTTGGACTTGAATGCTCGGACCATACTTCCACCGCTTTGAAATTAATATTTAGTTGAGCTCGGGTGGAGACTTGTACATGGTTAGCTTCAACAACGGACAAGGACACTAATTGACTGAACGTTTTTGAGGCCTAAGGGAAGTATGCCTTGCTGAGGTTCTCGCCAGAAGAGATCGCAGAAGTAACTGAGATGTTACATTATCTCAACCTTGACGTAAGGGCAGTAACGCTGTCCATAGACGTTAGGGGCTTGAGCCCGGAGGAAGTTGCCGAAAGGGTTGAGGAGAGGGGTGAGAAGCTTAGGAATGCGATAGAAGAAGTTAGCGCCGAACACGGGATACCGATAGTTACTGCGAGGATTGCCCTAACTCCTTTGGAAGAGCTGGGCCTCAACGAGGATCAGTACTTGGAGCTTGCCAAGGAGATAGACAAGGCCGCCAAGAAAGCGAGCGTTGACGCGGTGGGAGGCTTCGGCGGCTTTGCGGACGTGAAGATGAGCAAGCCCCTCAAAGACCTAATTGACGTATTGCCGGAAGCCTTGAGCAAGACCGAAAGGGTATTCGGCTTCTTAAACGTCGGCTCCACTTGGGACGGCCTAAACGTAGAGGCCATAAATTATGTTAGCTCGAAACTGATAGAGCTGGCAAAGAAGAGTAATGCAATGGGCAATGCTAAGTTCTTGGTCTCCGTGAACCTCCCCGGAGACGTGCCCTTCATGCCCGGAGCCCACCACGGGAGGGGCAGGCCGGAGGAGGAGGTGAACGTAGCAGTATCTGGACCAGGAGTAGTAGAGGCGGTAATAAGGAGGTCTAAGGCGAAGAACTTCAGAGAGTTGCACGAGGCAATAAAGAGGGCCTCCTTCAAGATAGCCCGCTTGGGAGAGTTCGCGGGCAAAAAGGTAGCTGAGAAGCTCAGTGTAGAGATGGGTTCCGTTGACCTCAGCTTGGCTCCAACGCCAAAGATGGGCGACAGCGTGGCTAAGGTAGTGGAAGCAATGGGAATACCCTCCTTCGGTAGCCCCGGGACCTTGACGGCTTTGGCCTTGTTGGTTGATGCCTTGAAGAAGGGAGGGGCTATGGCCGTTTCGAAGTTCGGAGGCTTCTCTGGTCTATTCATTCCTTTGAGCGAGGACTCCGGCATGGTGGAAGCCGCTCAGAGGGGCACAGTTGAGATCTATCGTTTGATAGCTTATACTGCGATTTGCTCCGCTGGCCTAGATATGGTCCCAATACCCTTGGTCTCAGAGGATACCTTAGCCGCCCTGACGGCAGACCAACTTTCCATAGGAGTTATCAACGACAAGCCTTTGGGCGTTAGGCTGTTACCAGTTCCAAACGCTAAGCCCGGAGACGTGATAGAGCTCGGGGGTCTCTTGGGTAGGGGCGTAGTATTACCAATAGAGGACTTAACGCCGAACGCCTTCATAAACATGAAAGGCCAC
Organism: Desulfurococcales archaeon; assembly: GCA_027081755.1. Taxonomy (GTDB): domain Archaea; phylum Thermoproteota; class Thermoprotei_A; order Sulfolobales; family Ignicoccaceae; genus Ignicoccus. The sequence goes on from JALWJF010000142.1 coordinate 7,606, forward strand.
TTGCCTCCCCCGGTAAACCGCTTACACAAGGGATGAGCCATGCCTTGCACAATAATAGCCAAGACCGAGTTAGGGATGGAAAAGTACGTCGCGAACAGCCTAGACGTGCCTTGCAAGGTTGAAGGAGCGCCAAAGGGCTTCCAAGGTCTGGTAATACTCAAAGAGTGTGAGGACTGGGAAAAGGCATTTGAAGAACTTATGAAAATGCCCGAGGTCATAAGGGCAATGAAGGCTGAGAAGTGTGTAAAGGCAGAGATGGAGGAGCTGAAGAGAGCGGCGGAGGAGCTTGCAAATAAGCTAGAAGGCAAGAGGTTTGCCGTAAGGACCGTTAGGAGGGGGAAACATCCCTTCACTTCCATGCAAGTGAACGCAGAACTGGGAGCTTTGGTCCTCTCCAAGGTCAACGCCAAGGTAGACCTAACGAACCCGGAGAAGGTCTTAATGGTAGAGATAGTGGGAGACGAAGCTTACCTAGCTGTGGTAGAGCCGGAGTACGCGGGAATGAAGAAGCTAAAGGGCAAGCCCAACTTAGAGACGTTCTTCAAAAAGGTAACGGTCGTCCAAGAGCCCTACTTGGGCCCAAAGAAGTCCACGGAAGAGCTCGGAAAGAGAATAGGCAGAATAATACAGAGCTTTGGGGTTTCGAAGTACGTCTTCGGCCTAACCGAGGAATCTGATGCCATTAGCTTGGCAAACTTGATCAAGGCTGTAGAAGAGGGAGCTAGGTCTAGGTACGAGCAACAAGTGAAGACGGAAAGGAAGGGAAAGATGATCGAACTCAAAGTTTTTGACGTATACCACGAGGTTGGGTCAAAGAGTAAGAAGGACTTAATCATAATATTTGAGCCCGAAGGGAAGACAGTAGACGAGATGAGGAAAGAACTATTGGAAAAGATGAGGAAGAGCAAGAGGATAGTTCTGGTCTTGGGCTCTAGGAAGGGAACGCCCATGGGCCTGTACCGCTTTGCGGACTTCGTGATAGACTTGAGCCCCGGGATAGTGCTCTCCACAGAAACCGCTTTAGCGGCTGCCCTAGAGCTTGTGGCTTCCTTAGCGGCAGAGGCGTTAAAGGATAGAGAGGATAAGGCCTAAAATTAAATTCCTCCCTTGCCTCAAGCTCGGGGTTCCGAGCTATGGCAAAGACTATGGCCGAGAAGATACTTAGCCGTGCCAGCGGGAAGGACGTGAGCCCCGGGGAAATAGTTGAGGCAAACATAGACCTAGCAATGGTCCACGACCTAACGGGACCTCACGTCGTAGAGGTTGTCGAGGAAATAGCTGGGGACGTAAAGGTTTGGGATCCGGACAAGGTGGCTATTATCTTCGACCACCACGTGCCGGCGGACAAGATAAGGGCCGCAGAACTCCAGCTCATAATGAGGAGAGTGGCTAGAAAGCTTGGAATAAAGAAGTTCCATGACGTCGGAAGGGGAGGCATATGCCACCAAGTGTTAGTTGAAGAGAGGTACGTCAGGCCCGGAATGCTTGTGGTGGGAGCAGACTCCCACACGGTAACCTCCGGAGCCGTTGGAGCCTTCGCCACTGGAATAGGCGCCAGCGACATGGCCATGGTTTGGCTCACCGGCAAGCTCTGGTTCAAGGTTCCCGAGAGCATAAAGGTCAATGTGATCGGCAAGCTCCCCAAGGGAGTTTACGCTAAGGACGTCATACTCCACATAATAGGTACTGTGACTGTCGACGGAGCCACCTATAAGGCGGTGGAGTTCCACGGAGACACCATAAGGAACATGAACATTGCTGACAGAATGACGTTAGCAAACATGAGCGTCGAGATGGGCGCAAAGGCCGGAATGGTGCCAGCAGACGAAGTAACGGTAAACTTCTTCAAGGAAGTTGGAATAGACGTAAAGCCCTTCGGCCCGGATCCGGGAGCCCAGTACGAGGACGAGTGGAACTTCGAGGTGAGCAACCTAGAGCCCCAAGTAGCTGCTCCCCACAGCGTAGACAACGTGAAGCCCGTGAGCGAGGTCGAAGGGGTAGAGATAGACCAAGCGTTCATTGGAAGCTGTACCAACGGAAGGTACGAGGACTTCGTGGAAGCGGCCAAGATCTTGAAGGGCAGGAAGGTCGCTCCGGGAGTTAGGTGCATAGCCATACCGGCTTCGGTGAAGCAATACCTAAAGCTCCTTAAGGATGGAATAATAGACATCTTGACACAAGCCGGATGCTTCGTGGCCTATGCCACCTGTGGCCCGTGCTTAGGAGGCCACTTGGGAGTGCTGGGCCCCGGAGAGGTAGCGATCTCCAGCAGCAACAGGAACTTCAGGGGAAGGATGGGCCACCCCGAGAGCAAGGTTTACCTAGCGAGCCCAGCAACTGTAGCAGCATCAGCCGTTGAAGGGAAGATAGCCGACCCAAGAAGGTACCTCTGAATCTCACATATAAGAACATTTTAGTGAAACTATGGCTATGATTTGCTATGATTTAGGAACTTCACTTTGGTAACCATAAGCACTTGGGGGAATCCTGCTAGCTGGAAGAAGATAAAGTACGTGTGCAACAGACTATAACCGAGTATCTAGGAAAGGGGGTTCTGTAAACCTCGTGTCGAAAGTGAAAGCACCATAACATTGTTCAATGACAA
>JALWJF010000143.1 GCA_027081755.1 Desulfurococcales archaeon
GAAGGTAATAAATGTAATTGCGTCAGAACAGAGGCTACCACAGATACAGCTGAGGTTGGCCTTATGGGCCTTAGGCTATAGGAGATATGCAGAGAACTTGATCCACTATGCATACGAAATGGTAACCATTCCGGGGATGAAGATGAGCGGTAGAAGGGGTAGGATGATAACGCTAGACTGGCTCATAGATGAGGCGAGAAGAAGAGTTAAGGAGCTAGTGAAGGAGAGAAGTGAGGCACGTGACGTTGAGAAGGTAATAAATGCTGTGGCCGTTGGAGCCCTGAAGTATGCCCTAGTGTCCGTTTCAGCGGAGAAGCCCATAACCTTCAAGTGGGAAGACGTACTGAACTTCAATAGGAACTCTGCCCCTTACCTACAATATACACACGCCAGAGCTGTGGGAATACTTAGGAAAGGTGGAAGGGGTGATCTGAACAAGGCCTCATTCGAAAAAGCCGAGAAGTACAAGGAATTGATAATGAAGATTGCCGAGTTTCCAGAGATAACAAAAACTGCTGCCTTGGATTTAGCGCCGGAGAGGATAGCAGTTTACTTGAACTCCTTAGCGGACTCCTTCAATGAGTTCTACCACAAAGAACCTGTCGCCAAAGAGCCTGACGAAGGATTGAGAAATTTGAAGCTCTTATTGGTAGAGGCGATAGCAAATGTCATGAAGAAGGGATTAGAACTCTTGGGTATTGAGGCTCCCGAGAGGATGTGACCTTTCTATGCTTTGACCATTATGTTGGTACCCCACTACAAGTTTCTTAAAAATCAATGCTAGCGAGAAACGCTTAGGATTACCGGTGGTACAACAATAATTAAATCGGTGGTCTTCGTTATTGAAATGTTCGCTACAAAGTCGTTCACTCACTAAAGCCTTCGCAAGCTACCATTACTTTTGACCATTCTCTGTTGCTTTATTCCTTTCTTGCGAACTAGATTGGAACGGGGTTCGACCGTGTACCTCTACTCGAAGGCGTGGGTTGTTCAGACGTTGAAGGAGCTTGGAGGGGAAGCACCAATAGACTTGCTAAGGAAGCTAAGCTTAGGGTATAAGTACAAAGTGCTGGATTGCATGTTTCCCAAGTACGTGGGGAATACTTTGAGTTGTATAGAGGAGGCTTTAGAGTCATTGGAGTACGAAGGAGTAATTGAGATAAAGGACGGAATCGTGAGACTTATCGGAGATCTCAAACCTTCCTTAATATCGAAATGAAGAACCCGGGCTCGCCGTGTTCCAGTGGGTTTACCTTTATTGGCGTCTTGCCCCAAGGGGTATCTCTTTCAACGACTTCAAAGCCTAGTTCTTGAGCGAATCCCAAGACCTTCTCGTTTTCTGTTTTCGTCAAGGTACAAGTGGAATAAAGCATTAGGCCCCCTTTCTTCAAGAGCTTGTGAGCAACTTTAATAAACTGGATCTGATATTTGTAGGCGTTTATCATGTCATCATCCCTCTTCTCATCCCAAACCTTTGGTATAACCCCTATCGCGGTACAAGGCGGGTCAACTATCACCCTATCAGCCCTTCCTACGAGTTCTGGGAAGTCCAGATCCAAGTACCTTGAGTCTGTCCTTATCACTTCGAACCTATGTCCCAACCTCCTCATTTCCTCCTTCATCTTTTGTATTCTCTTTTTTGATATATCGAAGGCTATCAGCTTTCCCTTATTCTTCATTAACTCGTACGCGTAGAAGCTCTTGCCACCCGGGGCGGCGTTCATATCTATTACCAAACCTTCAGGTTCTAAGACCTTGACCGCTATGGCCGAGAGAGCGCCTTGGGGGTATACTTTTCCTTCCTCGAAAGCCCTAAGCTCCCTGAACTTTGGTGCTTTAAATTTGCTTTTAATAACTTCGACCACCTTGCCCCTCCTCGGGATTTCGGAAACGAGTACCTTTCCTATTGCTACGGGCTCTAATGTTCTCTCTGCTAAGATGCTTACCTCTTCATTGCTCTTCAAGTCGCTTGCTGATACTAATCCGGGAGCGTAGAGATCCGCACCCATAAGCACGCTCTCAGCAGCCCTCTTGTCGGCTACTACGAATTTCTCAAGCTTAGGGATCTCAAAGGGACCCTCGACCCTTACACAGACCAGCTCCGATAAGTAGTGTTGATAAGGTCTATATCCTGCCTTTTCGAGTTCATCAATAACTTCCTCGGGAGAAGCTCTTAGCAAGTTAACTCTTAGACACAAGTGTTTGCCCGGAGTCCTTAATGATTTGAAGAGGTCTTGAAGGGGGAACTGAGATTTGAGTTCTTCCAATATCTTCTCTCCGTACCAGAACAAGTGGACCCCTTTGCGAGACGATTAAAAAGGTATAAAGTTAGGGCTTGAAGGGGCCCAAGAGGTCGCCTAGCTCTCTAAGACTCGTTATAACTCCGGGCTTCGGATCTACCCACTTGCCCATGAAGGGATCCCACTGGTAGACTTCCACAGCTCCTCTGTGGATGTGAAGTTTCACCTTTATGGTGTTGAAGGACCAGCCGTGGTAGCCTAGAGGCTCGGGCATCTCCAAAACGAGGGTTCTCCTAGAGGTGTGGAGGATTTTGAGGTTATCCCTCACAAAACTCACGCTGTCACCGGGCATTTGGTATATACGAAAACGAAGTTAATTATTTTTTCTCTATGTTCAAAAATGCAACTAGACTTTCTTGATAGCCATCTTACACTTCCCTTCTTCCTTTAATACTAGCTTTATCTTATTATCCTTTCTAATTTTCTTGGGTTCCCACTTCTCGCCAGTTAGGATAGATAGACAGATCGCAATGAAGTGAGGTAAGGGGCAAGCGCTTCCGGGAATCTCGGCTCCACCGACCCCTTTGGGACAAACCTTACATTCATCAGTAACAATTTCGATATGTATTTCATTACCATCCTCTTTTATTTCATAATCTTCATTGGTGAATGCATATTCTTCAAAGACCTTTCTCAAGTTCTCCACTGGCGGCTTACTTGGATCTATGATACCTTTTTCTAGCATGTACGCACATATTCTTGGCGTAAAGTATTTTGCAAGGGAAGATACAGTACCTTGAGTTAGTATGCCTAGCTCGCTTAGAGAAGCTATTAGAGAAGCAAGAGTTATTGAGGCTAAGTTGACGTGTCTTTTTCTTATCACTTCTCGACTCTTTTTCACAATATCTGAGACATCATGTTCCATATGTCTTCACCATCATACACTGTATGTATATGTATGGTTATCAATATAGACGGCAGTTCTAAACTTTAGATGAAATCCTTTTAATACGAATAGACAATGTTCTAATAGTAGAAAGATATCCTATACTCGTTAACATTAGATCCGCTCAACTTAGGTCTCTATGTTAGGAAAGGACATCGTGCTTGGTCAAAGATAGCTGGCTTTTAAATGGAGCTAAGAATCTTGAAAGAATCAAATTTTTTGAGAATTTCGTGGTAACGCGTTGCAATACTGGAAGGAACGATATCTATACGGATAGAAAACTGTAGGGAGGGTTAAATAAGAATTCAAACGTTGATGAGGGCTTGCTTGAGCGAGGGGAAGTAATAAACGTTGTATGGCGTATAGTGGGCGGGCACTTGGGCCATTTCTAATGCTTCCTCGAATATAGCCTTGTGTTTCCTGGGCAATGTATATATCATCTTCTCGAAGTTTGTAGCCAGTATCTCTATTGACTTTCTTAAATTGTTAACATACACTTCCCTTTCTTCTTTCGTAACCTTTTCTGGCGGATAGTCATAGTGAGCTGCAGGGAAGTATACGTCCATGAATCTCGGCACTATTACTAAGGGCTCACTCACCACAAACCTCCACACATCTCTTCCATACTTGTTTATTATTGATTCTATCTTCTTGTACATGAAGCTGTCCCTATATGGCTTCACTTTTGAACATGGTGTGAAGAGCGCTATTTCTCCCGGCCCCATCCTCTCTAAGAGATAGCTAAAGAGGTAATCGAAGTAGTCCCTCACTATTGGGTGGAAGAATAGCCTCTCTCCAGTAAGTATTTGTGTTCCTGGTGGTAAGTATAGTAAGTCAACGTCGTACCCCATTGTTAGGAAATAGCCTATCGGAGTTACAACCTTTATTCCTCTGTAGTATAGGTACTGGGGGTCTATGATCAGGGCCTTCATTCCTAACTCCATTTCTTCTTGGCTTATTCCTCCTCCGCTCAGTAAGGTAGAAGCTATCTCTTCTAGTTCTCTCTTATTCTCATGAGCTATTTCCTTTGCTTTCCTCCAGACCTCTAGCCTCGCCTTCTTGTCTTCTATTGCCCTTACTAGCTCTAGCACGCTTTACCCCATGACGTCTTAGTCTCACAAGGTCTTTCCATACCCGGAGTTGTAGTAATACTAATAGTATGATGAAGATAGCACCAGCTATGCCTATTTCTGAAACGTTATAATTCTCCGACAAAACGCAGCCAATCCAAAGAGCATATATCGTTAACGAAAAGAGTATCCAAGGCATATCTTCTAGCTCCTTTAGCTTGTATTTCAACGCTAGAATGCCCGGAGTGGCAAGAAGAGTTACCGTTGCAAAGAGACCTATGGTGATAGTAGATGAGGATACGCCCAAGTGAAGTAGGAAAAGCGTCAACCAAGGCCAAAACTTCCTTCCGGACTTGTATTCGAAGAAGTCCGGATCGAACATAAATGAAAATAAATTGTATTCAAAGAATATGGTTATGACAGCTATTATTACTGCTATGAGTAAGAACGAGTTAGCTACACTATCGTCAACAAGCCAGAGGCTTTGAGCAAGAGCGAAGAACACTTGGGAAGATGCTTGAGGGAAGAGGTATGAGAGGAAGACTATTCCCAAAATTAATACAGAAGCTGTTATCTCGGCCCACTCGTTGACCCTATCCCTCTCAAAGCCTTTAGACAGAATGACGGAAATTAAGAAGGATAGAATCGCATTGACTAGGAATGTTTGGGGCACACTCAAATTAAACGCATATTGAAGTAAGTAACTAAACATTCCTAAAATGGATGCTTCAAAGAATACGCTTATCCATCCCACACAAACAGCCAAACAAGAGGTTGACGGTACTAGAACTCCTAAGGCTAGTATGGCTTTCGCCACGGTAATGGGTAAAGTGAAGAGCAGCGCCGTTGCCACCAAAGCCATTACAGTGCCTATCAACGTCCTACCGGAAGTTGATCACAAATGTAGTTTAAGTATTGGGCGTAATCGCCGCCGAACCGCACTATTGGCACTACTACTATGGGTTTGTGATATCTCTTTGCCAAGGTAATTAAGATTCTTCCTAAAGGCGTGTTCTTCGTTAGATCAGAAACGCTTACAAAATCTGCACTCTTTATGTACTTTGCTGCCCTAAAGAGTTCGTAACCAGTTACAGCAGCGGCCGTCCCCTTGCTTGCTAGAACGAAGATGGTCCTGACACCAAAGCTCGCTAAGGCGTATTCCTCACCCGGTACTGAGACTACCGCTTTCAAGTTTCTAACACACTTAGCCAATACATTTTGGACTTTCTTCACTTCCACTTCTAAAGCATCTAGATATTTGGGGCACATCTTTGGTTCCTTCATACAAGCCTTGAATGCTACCTCGTGCATCAGCAACAGCGCGTTAGGTGCATAAAGCCACCACCCGTGCGGGTTGAGATCGCCATTAGGTGTCCTAAGTATTGCAAAGCCGTCCGCCAGCACGTTCTCGGCTGGGGGATAGGGTAAGTACTTAGGCAAGCTCTCTACCCTTTGGGCCAATTGCCTTTCAAAAGGCCAGTGCAAAGTACTGACAAATAGATCCGCACTCAAAACCTTTTGAACGTCTTGGGGAGAGGGCTTCCATACTAAGGGACTCATGCCCGCGGGGACAAGCACAGTTACTTGTCCTACTATTGGTTTAACTATCATCGCCAAAGTGTTTATCGAAACAACGACTTTGAAAGAAAATACTAGGGGAGAAAGTGCTAAGAATAGGAACAACAACCTCTTCATTCGCTACTCCCCAAGTGGAGGAGCATCTTCAATGCATCTTTAATAATTTGGGCGTGGTCAAAGGCCAAGTCATCCCAAGGTATCTCGGATAAGTCAAACCACTTCGCTTCAGCCGCATCGGTTGAAGCCTTAGGCTCTTGTTCCTTCGTGGGTTTAGCTATGAAGGCGACACTCACGTAGTGCCCTCTCGGATCCCTGTTTGGGTCAGAGTATACGGAGAGCAGAGTTACGAGCTCGGCATCAATTCCGGTCTCTTCCTTGAGCTCTCTCAAAGCTGCTTCCTCAACCGTCTCCCCGCACTCAACCCTTCCGCCGGGTAAGGCCCACTTGCCCTTGAAGGGCTCAGTTCCCCTCTTAATTAGGAGAATCTTTCCTTTGTCTATAACTACGGTGTCAACGGTTAGGACGGGGCAACACTTCTCCAAGACCAGACCCGAGGGTTATGACGAAAAAAGATAAATAGGTTAATCACTTCCTCTTGAACCTCTTCGCCAAGGAAGCTACTATCGGAGCCAATAGAGCCACTCCGGGTACGAGGTGGAACGGCGATACTGGCGGGAATTTCAAGGAAACGCCGCTTATGCCGGTAACGGTTATGTTCGCAGAAACGCTGGCCCCGGACAAGGTCAGAGGTATGGTAAAGGAATATCTATCACAATAGCCGCGGTAATCGACGGTAACGCTGCCGCTCACCGTCTTAGAGCCGGTGAAGGTTGTGCTGTTGGTTACTAGGGTAGCGGTTATGGTAGCCGTCCTATAGATCGTAACTGGGGTTCCCACTCTGAAGGGCCCGTAGCCTTGAGCGCTTGCCTCTACAGTCACCGTGTTAACAGTGGTCTCCGTCCCGTTTACGGTTATGTTCTCTATTACGGTCTTATACACGGTAAATACAGTCCTCGAGAAGACGCCATCTACCGTTCTTAGTTCAGTGAGATATGCGGTGAGCTGGTAGGTGTTGGTCCCGTTTGCCGGAGTTATCCCAACGGTTACGCAGTACCGGGCGAAGGCTAGGCTGCTTAGGGTAAGCAAGAAAAGTATTAACGCTTTCCTCAACGCTCTTACCGCTTGGTAACGGTTAGTGCAGTTTTAAAGGAGTTAAGCACAATTCTTTAGGTACGAATTGTTCGTTTGAACGCCTCCGGCAAGAACCTCTTGTAGAACCAAGGTATTACATAATAGATAAGGAACAGTATGTACATCACTTGCAAGAACGGCTTGGTCGCGAGCGTAAAGACTGTTAGGGGAGGGAAGAGGGTTGCAGCTACGGAAAGCGAAATGGCTTGGCTGCTCGCTACTGCTGAGAGCACTAATACCACTCCTAACTCATATTTCAACTTCAGGACGTAAATTGCTATTAGGGCGAATATTGTTTGCAAAATATAGTACGAGTACAAGCCCGTTACGATTATTAGGAATACCAGGGGATTAGCCAATACGAACTTGGAAGCCTTCATTGATGCCACGAAGACTATTAGGAGCACACCGAGGGCAGAAATTGATGGGAAAACCTTCTTCATCTGCATAAACTTCTGTTTGCCGTATTCCTTTAGCATATACCTCCTAGTTATTCTAGCTAAAATGAGCGGTATCAAGATGTAGGCGAAGAGGATTGCTTGGAGCTCCAGCGGATTGAACTTTATGAACGATGAGCCTACCAAAGCCAACAAATAGGGTGAAAGGAAAGGTATTAGGAGCAAGCCGGTTACGGCAACCACTAACGCGTCTTCGACGCTGGCTTCAGCTATCCCGCTCCAGCCTATGAGCATGTTTGAGCAGGGGATAGCTCCAACCATCGCTAAGGCGAAGGCTATTTCCGGAAAGGGCTTGAGGATGGTGTGAGATACTAGGTAAGCGCTGAAGGACGCTATGAAATATGCATAGGTCAAACATAGTGCTACGAACCAAGGCCTCTTGAGAGCCTCCTTTACTTTCTCTATTTCAATACCCATTAACATCGGGTAAAGCATTATGAATATCGATAACGCTCCCACGATTCTCAACACGATCATTGGCGCGTTTACATAATATCCAAGAATGATCGCTATTAGCATTACTATGAGAACATAAACGTAAAGCCTCTTCCTTATTTCCATCAAGACTTTTATTAGCATCCTCTGGCCCCGAAGCAGCGGAACTACGTCTTTTACTCTTCTTTGCTCACAATTTGAACGGGAATGACGAGGCCAATTTGATGCGAGCGGTGAGCTATGAGGGACCTCACTGACCCTTAATATAATCTTCTAGGCATTTGAACTAGGGCTAGGAGAACTTTGGAGGACCTCAAGAAGTACGTCGAGATGCTCGAGAAGGGTGAACTGAGCATATCTAAGTTGGATAAGGTTCTGGGCAATGCAAACTTGGCAGCTTTAGTCAGGAGGCTCTTCATAGAGAAGAAAATAGGAAAGACCTTATCCGCAATAGCCTCAACGATATTGGACTTCGAAGAGCTGGTTGGGAGAAACATAGAGAACCCCATAGGAGCTGTGCAAATACCCTTAGCGATAGCCGGTCCATTACTGATAGAGGGCGATTACGCAAAGGGCGAATTCTACGTTCCTTTGGCAACTCATGAAGGAGCATTGGTAGCATCCATAAACAGAGGAATGAAGGCCATAACATTGTCTGGAGGTGCCAAGGTAAAGGTGATAAAGGACGGCATGGCTAGAGCACCAGTATTTAAGGTTCCCGACATAAATACAGCCTATGAGCTGGTCGAGTGGGTCAAGAAGCACTTCGACGAAATAAAGAGAGTTGCTGAAAGCACCACTAGACATGGAAAGCTCAAGGAGATACAACCATTCGTAATGGGAAACAACGTTTGGTTAAGGTTCGTTTACTTTACTGGGGATGCTATGGGTATGAACATGGCTACTATAGCTACGGACAAGGCGTGTGAGTACATAGAGAAAGAGTTTGGAAAGGCTCAGTGCGTAGCCCTCTCTGGTAATATGTGCGTAGACAAGAAGCCTGCGCACTTGAACGTACTATTGGGCAGGGGGAAGTATGTAGTGGCCGAAACCATCATAAAGAAAGAGGTGCTAGAGAATGTACTAAAAGCGGATGCAAAGACCATACACGAAGTTAATGAGAGGAAGAACTGGGCCGGAAGTGGTTTTGCTGGATCTTGGTCGTTCAATGCACATTTCGCGAACATAATAGCGGCAATATTCCTTGCTACGGGGCAGGATGCCGCTCAAATAGTGGAAAGTTCCATGGGCTTCACTTGGACAGAGGTTAGGGGAGAGGACCTTTACATTTCGGTAACTCTTCCGAGCTTGGAGGTAGGAACTGTAGGAGGAGGTACCAGATTACCTACCCAAAGAGAAGCGCTGGAAATACTCGGGGTCGCAGGAGGAGGAGAGCCACCGGGAGCGAATGCGCTGAAGTTCGCAGAGATAGTCGCGGCTACTGTATTAGCTGGTGACTTAAACTTGTTGGCTGCCTTGGCAGCAAAGCAGTTGGCTAAGGCGCACGAAAAGCTGGGTCGAGGGAAGAAATGAAAATTTACTTTAACTGAAGCTCACCTTCTCTCACCTTCTCTTGAAGCATCTGGAGCTTGTATCTGAGGAGGGTTGGAGGTACCCAAGCCAGCCAAGCGGGCATCTTCTTTACGAATTCATAGGCCTCGTCCCAATTCTCTAATCCGAGCTCTTCAGCTAATCTCTCGAGGCTAAACTCCGTTCTCAAATACGTCCTAATGACTCTCAATACATCTTCGGTTAGCTCTATTTCTTTAGCATTGTCTCCTTCCCCAACCCTTACGACCAATACTATTTCATCGTTGTTCTCAGCCACTTTCTAGCACCCTTCCTATGGCGCTTCCCGAACTTTATAAACCCTCATTTGAGCTTTTATCTATTATAGTAGAATGGATGCGCTTATATCTCCTTTCCGTTCTTTCAACCACTTCAACATTGCCTCAATTCTAGAAGGTTCGTTCCCATTCAAATAAACCACCTTCAATAACTTAACTATATAAGTGAGACTTTATTTCCGAATGCTAATTTGGCTTTTCTCCTTTGTACACATGGGCGCACTTTATGTTCTATTTCAGACCATCACTATGAGCACAGAGCTAAGGGGTATTTATGTTTTCATGGGAACAGCCAAGATCATTGATCCCCTTGAATTTAAACCCGAGTCTCTACATCGATGAATGAGGAAATGGAATTGAACTGAAGAAGAAATAAAAAGAGAGACCATCAGAGGTTTAAATTGGAGGATCTCAGAAGAGTCTCAATAGAGAATTGAA
>JALWJF010000144.1 GCA_027081755.1 Desulfurococcales archaeon
TCGAAGCCTGTAGGAGCGTTATTTGTAGGCTACGGGACCTACTTGGTGGCCAAGGGTTTGTTGAGTGAGAGCGATGAGGGCAAGTAACGCCATTACCGTCTTGAGCGGCATCCTGTTCATATTGAACGGGATAGTGGTATTAGCTAATATAAAACTTCCAATAGTATTAGATTTCACCAAACTGGTAGGAATAGCGTTCATAGCCTTTGGCGTAGGGGTCCTCTCGGGGGCTTCCATCACCTCATCTTTAACTTTTGCACTGTCGCTCATTACTTTAGTCTTCTATTTAATGACGTATACGTCATTCGTGCCTAACAATATGAACGAATTCAACGTTACCTACAAGGAGTATAAGACCTTCGAGGTAAAGGGTTCAGATGGGCAATCTGAAAGTGATACTAGATAAAGGTCTTAACGAGGCCTCCTGATCTGCCATAAAACGAGAAGTTGGCAATTGTAGCTTATACGTGTGTTGTGGGAAGGGAAATCTCACGTTGAATAACACTAAAGTTTTCACTATATCTAACGTCTTGGGAAACATTTACGTTAAGGCGTACAAGTGCTTGAAAAGGATGGACGTGGAAAACTACATGGGGAACGTACGAATAACGTATGAAGTTCCGAAGAACTGCTCCGGAACGCTTACGATACTCACGGACATGGGTAGTACCGAGGTGAACTTGATCGTGCCGAAGGGCGTTAAGGTGGAATACGAAATAAGCTCCAACTTAGGGAGCTATGAGGTAATATTGCCCAATGGTAAGGGTAAAAATGAAGGGACCTATGGCAGCGGCCAGAGCGTTCTGAGAGTGAGGGCCAACATAAACATGGGCTCCTTCAAATTGGTTGTTGGCGAGGAGAGGTGAACGTTCGTAGCGTAATAGAAACGGTAAGGGAACTCGGCTACGACAGTATGAGAACCGACTACATAGAGAAGACGGAAGAGATATACTCTAAAATAGTAGAGATCTTGGATAGGGCAGAAGTGTCCTACGTGGTAAAGGAGTTCCCCGCCCTGGCTCCAGAATGGGAGTGGGAACTGAAGGCTGGGGAGGAGCTTCCCTCCTTACCCTCCGGGCTCGTGAGCGGGGAAATTGAAATGAACTTGAAGGACTCATCAGACTTGAGGGTTTTCGACTTCCCAAACGTAAACTTCAACTCTCACTTGAGGTACTTCGAGGAAGTTTCAACGCCGATCTTCCACTGGGCCCCTTCCATAAGCACTTCGAAAAAGGCTGTGGTCAAGATATTGGAGAAGGGGAAGGTTGAGGGTAGGTTAAAGGTTAAGGTAAGGCCGGTGAGCTTGAAGCACTTGTTGGCTGGAAACGTTGAGAACCCTAAGAAGGTGTTCGTCGTACATTACGATGCGTTGTGGAAGGGCGTAATAGACAATGGACTTAGCGTCGCGCTCTTCTTAAACTTGCTCGAAGAAGGAAAGGTTAAGGAGGATGCGGTACTGTTCTTGGGCTTCAGCGAGGTAACCCTTTGGCCCAAGTACTGGGAGTACTCAATGATGACCGCCAGAGAAGGCTTTAGGGATGTGCTCGACAACTCTGAAGTGATAGTGGTAGACTGCATAGGGTATAAGGGGACGGACTTCATAAGCGATAAAGAGTACTTAGAAGCGTACTCAGCCTTGAAGGAGGAGATAAGGGTTTTCGGGACTCCAATGAAGTACTTGCTTGAAATATATCACTCGACGGCTGACGACCTAAATGCAATATCCTTGGAACAGTTGGAAAAGGACATTAAGAGAGTAATGGATGAATTATCTTAACGTTTTGTAAGCTTTGCTCTTTACTCTCACTAGACCCTCCAAGTTAGGGAAGCGATGAAAGAGGAGAGATACCTAGTGAAGTTAAGTTTAGGCTTGTTGATAGTGCTGGTCCTACTGCTGCTAGTACCCTACCTCATACCGTGGCATTGTGGGTGGCATTGCGGGCCTTGTTTCTGGGGCCCGTGGGCGTGGAAGGGCTTATGGTTCTTGGTACTTTTAGTCATAATATTGATCATAGTGAGTAGACCTTAACCCTAATATTCCTCTTTTTACATAAGGATTGAGCCGGGCTCTCCATTTTTGTTTACGTCTTTACTGTCTAAATTCTCTTTTAAAGCTCTTCCTTGTTTAATAAAAGGCAATCAAGCAATTCAAGTACCTTCATTTTTCCAGCGGAACTTCCCGGGAACCTAATTTTTGATTTGGTCATTGATACCAGTGGAACTTTCAAATCTTTATTGAGTCTCTACTTTGCAACGCCAAGAGGTCAAGCTATTCCTTTAAGTCTCTCTTAAGACTCCTCTTATTAAGCGTTAAAGAGGGAACTCAAAGTCAATTTA
>JALWJF010000145.1 GCA_027081755.1 Desulfurococcales archaeon
GATGGACCCAGAAGCAGTACTGGAGGCTCAGAGCATGATAAGCGAGAGGAAGAGCATGATGGGAATAGACATAAGGCAGCTCAAGCCGGAGGAGCTGCTCCAAGTGAGGGGTGTGTGAGATGAAGGTTGGAGTCCTAGCGCTCCAAGGAGGAGTAGTGGAGCACGTATACATGCTTAGGAAGGCTGCAGAGAACCTGGGCATAAACCTAGAGGTCATTGAGGTTAGAAAGAAGGAGCACTTGAACCAGGTAGAGGGCATAGTGCTTCCGGGAGGAGAGAGCACAGCCATGTACCGCTTAGGTAAGAGGCTCGGAATAGCTGATCCTTTGAGGGAGAGGATAAGCAACGGCTTACCGGTCTTGGGCACTTGTGCCGGAGCAGCTCTAGTAGCTAAAGAAGTGATAGACAAGCAGAGCGGCAAGAGGTATGAACCTTTGCTGGCCACGAACGATGTGAAGGTGATTAGGAACTACTTCGGGAGGCAGAGGGAGAGCTTTGAAGCGGACTTGGAAATAAAGGGGCTAGGGACCTTTAGGGGGGTCTTCATAAGGGCTCCGGTAATGGAACCCTTAAGCGAGAAGGTGGAAGTCCTTTCGGAGTTCAACGGAAAGCCTGTAATGGTTAAGGAAGGAAATGTAATCCTAACCGCTTTCCACCCGGAACTTACCTCTGATACTAGAGTACATGAGATGTTCCTAGGCTTGGTTCGTTAAGGCTATTTTCATCTTACATGTACCTTCTTCCTTTCTTAACACTTCCTTCTTCGCACCTTTTCCATATACTTTCGGCATCCAGAGCTTATCCGTAAGTAAGCTTAAGCATACCGATATCATGTAAGGTAATGGACAAGCAGTCCCCGGTATCTCTGCTCCTCCGACCCCCTTTGGACATACCTTGCACTTGTCAGTCACTATGTTCACAAGAACTTCGTTATCCTTAGTCTCAATTTTATACTCGCCGTACTTGTATCCGAACGACCTAAACATTGTGTCCAAGATGTCTTTAACGTTCATATCTTTCTTTATTATACCTTTATGTATGAAGTAAGCACAGAGCTTCGGAGTGAAGTCTCCAGCTAAGGCTGCCACTGTTCCTTGGGTTAGTAAGCCCAAGCGGTCTAGGGAGGAGATCATTGATGCTAACGTGAGGCCTTGTATGCCTACGTCTCTCTCCTTTATAACCCTCAATGTCCTATCGAGTTTAGTTTTGTACATACCCAATTTATCCAAGATATGCTACCGTTGTATGTTCACATGTCTCGGGATAAAGTGTTTATACTTACCGTTTGGTTATCTCTCCTTAACCACATCTAAGATGTCGCTTATGAAGCCTTTTCTCACCATGTACTCGTACATGTACCATATTCTCTTCACCGTTGTAAACCTCGTTTCAAATCCCTCCTCTTCCAGTAATTCGTACACGAGGTCAACGAAGTCTTGGGGTCTTACGTCGAAGGTCAGTGCCCTCTTTATTACTCTTATTAAGTCCTTCCGGGTAGGTCTTCTGCGGTTAGCCTTGATCCTCTTTCTAGGCTCTATTTCCCTAAGGACCTCTTCGAGGACGTCTTCGGGGACCCACTCTAGGTCCAAAGGAGGTCCCAAGATACTTTGTTGGTGGTAGTATTTAAAAATTAAAAACTTGTTTCTAGAGTTTTTCAGAAATACTATTGGACCTTTTTGATTAAAGCAACTGTTTTATTGTTGTTAATACTGAAATAAATCTTGACAAGGTTATGGTCTTTTACTTCCATTTATAAAGTACGGGATAAAACGCATTCGGTTATGCCCATTCCTCTACGTGTTCTTGCACCCTCTTTACAGCCTCTAAGAGGAGTTCGCCCTCCCCCGTCAAGTCCTTTCTTCCTAGCAACTTGGCTTCCCTAGCCACTACTATTGCATCCTTCACAATTCCTAATGTCAACCTACTTCTGTTTACTATTTCGGCTAGGTCTTCGTAGCTCCCTAACTCTTTAATCACTTGCAGAACTCTAATGAAGTGTGGGTGCACTGGGGTCGCTACTCCCGGTGGGGTAGCTACTAATGCATGTTTGAACATATCACCTATCTCGGTAAGTTCGACGTAGCCGTTTCCATAAACCTCAACCGCTCCCCACATCTCCAGCCAGTATATTGCGGCCCTCACGTGTTCCTCGTCATAACCTAAGGCAGTAACTCTCTTTACGAGTTCATCTATTGGTTCACTCTGTCTGGTAGGTAAGGTCTTTTGTAATACTATATGCTCTAGCTTGGTTATTAGCGGTAGTCTCTTTACTCTCCTAGCTATCCTGACCAGTTCTTTTGCCTTAGTACCAGCTCCTAGCTGACCCATTAAGCCCCAACGTATTGCCTCTTCTATCCAAGTACGGTAGGGTGGTATTCCTCTGTCTGCATAAACTAATGTCTTTACGCCATGGGCAGGTACTTCAGTTATTTGACCTAATACTTCAAGTAGCCTCTTGCCGTACTCAGTAAGTTCATAAATGAGCTTCTCTTTCTCTTCATAGGAGTCTACTAGTCTTACGGCTTCTAGACGGTAGAGGGCAATTCCTATACTATAATCTGTGAATTCTAGCTCTTTATATGTTTCTTCGTCCATGCCTATTTCGTCTCTGTGATTCTCTATCCAGTACTTGATGAGCTTCTTGGTGGGCTTCAACTCTGGGTTAGTTTCTGCCTTCTTCCACAGGTGGTCTATGGTCTTTAGGACCCATTGGTCTACTCTGGTTAGGCCGACCGGGAAGGTGGCCCACCATTCACCCCTCTCCAGCTCCTTTATGGCCAAGTATAACCACTTGGCAGCTCTTGTGGGCTTCCCGTCTCTGTAGTAGCCCAAATTCATGAGTAGGAACTTCTCTTCATCGTTCAACTCTTTACCTTCAATGAGCTTTTTCACCGCCTCAACTATCTTCATGTTCACTAGTACATATTCCATAGCTACCGGCCTAAGCTCTCTTATTGCTTCTCTGAGATACCTTCCAAACCTAGTTAGTGCATAATACTTTCTGTCCGGAGAGCTGAAGACTAAGGCGCCCATAGCCTCTAGTAGGTCAACGTACTCTTCTGGGAACCTCTGGAGGGGTTTGATGAAGGCTAGTCCCGGAGGTGTTTTGGCGAGGACCCAGCCCAGATCCCTCGTAACTCTTACCTTTACTGGCCTCACTTTGGGCTCGAATTGCTCTAAGAGTTTCTTCGCCGCTTCGTTCAACGTTCCGTCATCATTGAGGAATCCTCTCTCCTTCAGAGGTGTGTACCAGTCCTTAGGGGCCTTGGCATTAGTCCTCCATAAGGCCCAAAGCGCTGCATGAATTGCAGAATCTAGCCATCTATTCACATCAGGCTTTCCGACCTCCTCCCATACTTCTAATACCTTCTTTCCGGCTTCCGTTAGCTTAAACTCTCTGGGCCTTTCCTTGCTTACCGGCTCGATCAGTCCTTGAAGTTCTAAAGCCAAAAGCACGTGTATGATTTCTTCAGCCTCCTCATACTCACTTGGCACCAGCTCGGCCATATCTATGGCTTCCTTGTCCTTGAACTTTTCGAGAACTTCCATGTACTTTTTCTTCAGTAACATTGCTCCCGACCGGGTTGCGCTCCTAGCTCTATTTTATAAAGTGAGCACTTGGAAGGGAATATTAAACGTCTTTTAACCAGGAAGTTTGGGAGAGATATTGATACCTTGGTCGGACATAAGCGTTAGGAGACGGCCACCTATTGTCAACACCATAATAATATTAATTAATGTATTTGTGTTCTTGCTTTTCGAGCTGCCTTACATAATAAACGGGCAAATGCTACTACTCGATGAATTTGTCAAGCGCTACGGTCTAGTACCTTACTTTGTGTTAAATGGAATGAGAGAGTATACGCTATTTACTCACATGTGGATTCACGGCAGTATAGAGCATATAGCTGGCAATATGTTGTTCTTATGGATTTTCGGCGATAACGTAGAATCGGTCTTGGGTCATAGGAAATACTTGCTCTTCTACTTGCTTTCTGGCTTAGGCGCTGCAGCGTTCCACTTGTTATCCATTACACTAATGGCAAATACGCTCATAAGCCCTTACATAAGACAGAACCCTTGGCTGACCCCAGCCATAGGTGCTTCTGGGGCCATAAGTGGCGTATTGGGCGCTTACATGCTGTTCTTCCCCGGAGCTCTAGTAGAGGTCTTAGTCCTCATACCGTTCCCGTTTATCTTCGCATTACCAGCTTGGCTCTTCATAGGTTTCTGGTTCATCCAGCAGCTACTAATGGGAATGTACAGCCTAACGGGAATACCCACTGGAGTTGCGTGGTGGGCCCACGTAGGTGGCTTCTTGACCGGTATGGTTCTGGCTTACTTAATGGCATCTAGAAAAGAGATAATGTTACATAGGAGGGAAGCTATGATGAGGATACCCATGTGGAGGGTATTTTAATATCTTGCAAAATACAACGTAAGAGGGCATTGATGTGGTCTCTTCTTGCAATTCCGCCGATAACCGCCTCTGTTATATCGTACCTAGCTATTAGGAATATAAGCGGAATTAAAGAGAAATTGATAGCCTTTTGGAGTCTTTGGGCAGCCGTTTCAATGTCGTTACACGTCCTCTTAAATTTAAACCCCTTGCTACTCCCGTCCTATCCACTGTTAGCATTCTTTACTGGCTTTTTCATGTATAAGGGAGTGGGGAAAGTTGAGTCTAAGGGACGTACTGAAGGAAGTAAGCAAAAACCTGGACAACTTTGAGAAACTTATGAACGAACTAAAAAAGAAAAAGGAAGAGTTAGAGAAGGAAACCGTAGAACTCATGAAAAGGGCTGAGAAGCTAAGGCTCTTAGAGAGGGTTTGCTTCAAGATAGGGAAGAGTTGTAGCATAGATGCGTGCTATGTAGGCGTAAGGGTCAGTCGTGGCGTTCTAGCTAGAGACAATGATTCCTTAATACTCTATGAGGTAAGTGGTTGTAATGTTGAAATTCGTAAGCCGGAGACCGAAGATATTTATGAAGCACTATTAAGGCTCAACGAGATAACGGCAAGGGCAGTGGAGCAGCTGGCGGACTTGTTAAATTCTCTATAGGCGATGAAGAGGGTAACCCCGTCTGAACCCCAATGTGGAAGGATTTTTCGGCCGAGCCAATGTACAAAAGCCCAACAACAAGCCCCGAGAAAGGTCGTTGTTAATTGAATCCTGCACTGATTGCTGGCATAGGAATTCTGCTATTACTGGCAAAATTTGCAGAGGACTTGGTACTCAAAGCTGGCTTACCCGGTCTAATAGGTCCCCTGGCAGCTGGTATTTTACTTTCGGCAACTCCTCTAAGAATAGAGTACAAGTTTTCTCCGTTCCTCTTTATAGTAGGCCTAAGCTTTGCATCGTTCCTCCTAGGAGTTGAGGAGCTAGGAACCAAGATTGAAGAGATAAGTAAGGACACTATAGTTAAAGGTGTAATGATATTCTCAATTGTATTTATAATGACCTTTGCTATTCTAGTACTATACTTGAAGCCTAGGGTAGCTGCTTTACTTGCGTCTACAATGGCTATGATGAGTACTACCAGAATCTACGCTCTACTCAAACACACTGGTTTGGTGGGTTATGAGGAAGTTCTGATAGTTTCCAGTGTAGTAGAAGTACTTGGAATGATTGTAGCCCAGCTCAGCATAAATCCGAACTTGTTTAACATAGTTAATTTGATAGCAATAATTATTATAACCATAAGGTTTGGAGAAAAGGTGTTTAGAAAAGTATTTGAAATAGAGGAGAACTTTGCCGCGAGGGAGCTCCCTTTATCAATTATATTAGCAATGGTTATTTCGGTAAGTTACATAGCCCAACTAATAGGTGTTAACAGTGCAATAATGGCGCTAATATTAGGCATTATGGTAAGTGAGTACCTCAATGAGAGACCTTGGATTAAAAAGAGGATAAGAGTAATCACACACTCATTCTTTGAACCATTGTTCTTGGTAGGAGCTGGCCTATCCGTTACTTTCGCCTTTTCATCACACCTCTTGATGCTGGTTCTCATAGCCAATTTCGTGGCAGCCTTAGCGAAGGTTATTATCGGAATGAGGTTTGGATGGGAGAGAAGGGTTGCATTAGCTACAGCGATTAAGGGTGGTGTAGACAGCGCAATATTGGTAGCTGCGTGGGGGAAAGGCGTACTGAGTACAAAAGTCTTCAGTGCTGCACTAATTACCATTACATTAAACACGTTCTTACTGGCGACGGCGTTCAGGGGTAAGAAGAGAAGTGGTTACATGAAGGTCTGCGACCTAGAGCTGGATAGGGCTGTGGTTGACCTCACAGAACCTCTGAGCACGATAGTAAGAATGCTGAAGGATCGTCCGGCGGTGATAGTTGTCGATGCGTTAAATTGGCCCATAGGTTACATAACTGCGATGGAGCTGATAGATATACCCAAAGAAGAACTTAACAAATTGAGAGCCATTGATGTATATCATGAAGGCGTACCAGTACTTCGATGCAAGGATCCAGTAAATAAAATAATACTATTGCATGAAGAGCTAGAAGAAAGTGCTGTAGTGGCCGTAGTTAAGGAAGAAATCGGTTATGTGGGGTCACTTTATCCAACTAAAGTGATCAAGGTATTAGAGGCCCTCTAAGCAGAGGTTCGATGGGGTTCAAGTTTTGCAGAAGTTCTTTGTTACAGCCGCTTTCCCTTACGCAACGCCTATGAAACCTGACGAGTTCATGACTAGGTTGAGGAACTTTGTAATAGCAGATGTGTACGCTAGGTATAATAAGGCATTAAAGAAAGAGGTCTTGTTCCCGATAGCTTTTCACTATACCGGCAGTCCCTTAGTTTCGTTTTTTGAAGCGCTTCAGCAAGGTGATGAGGAAGCTAAATCGTTGGCCAAAGCTTTTGGTATAGCTAATGTTAAGGAGCCTAAAGAATTGGGAGATAGAGTTTCAGAGAAAATAAGGGAAGTTTTGGAGGCCTTAGAAGTAAACGTTGATTGGAGTAGGAGTTTCAATACTAATGATCCTGGGTTTAAATCGTTCGTCTCTTGGGTATTGTGCAAGATAAGGGAAAAGGGATATATAACAAAAGGTACTTACCCTGTCCCATGGGATCCGGTCAAAGAGGTTCCCATAGGTCCCCACGATACGAAGGGCTTCGTGCAAATAAGGGTAGGAAGCTTCTATACATTGCTATTTGAGTTGAAGCCGAACTTATTCCTACCGGCCGCTACAAGACCGGAAACTGTATTCGGTATTACAAACATCTGGGTTAATCCGAAATCCAAATACAAAGTTGTTGATATACAAGGCAAAAGACTTATCGTCAGTGAGAAAGCAGCATTTAAGCTTAGACATCAAATAGAAAACGCAATAGAGTTGGAGCCCGTTGACATAAAGGAAATATTGGGGAAGAGAGCAACTAACCCGGTGACTGGCGAAAGGATTCCAATACTTCCAGCGTCTTTCGTTGATCCCGATTTGGGCACAGGAATCGTAGCGTCTAAACCGGCGCATGACATTAACGATTACAAAGCTATAATGGAATTGGTGAACACGCCCACTCTTCTGGAGGCTTATGGGGTTGCTCCAGAGGAGCTGGAGCCTAGAGTCGTCATAGAACTTCCGGGATGCGATATACCGGCGAAGTGTTTTAAAGATCAAGGAAAGTTGGTTTTGGCTGAAAGAGAAAAAGGTAAACTGAAACAAGAGGCCGTCATAAAAGCACTGAAAGGGATAGAGGACCCGTTCCTAAAAGGAGTGCTAGTAGCAGCGCTGGTTGAGAGAGGAGTTAAAGAGGCATCTAAAATAATAAGGAGAGCTACTGAAATAACCGGAATATCTTTGACCATGTATGATATACTCAATGGACCCGTTTACTCGAGGTACGGCTACGAGGTAGTGATAAAGGTACTCAGGGATCAGTGGTTTATGAATTATGACGATGAAAAGTGGAAGAAAGAAGCCCTAGAGGTCTTGTCGCTTTCTGAGTTTGTTCCTAAGAGTGCTAAGAAAGTAGTGATAGAATCGATAGAGAAGCAGCGTAAGAGGGTAATAAGCAGTAGGGGTTTAGGTGCCCCCATTCCATGGGACAAGAACTTCACTGTTGACAACTTAACCGACTCAACACTGTATTACATCTTCTACATATTCTCGCACAAGCTAAAGGATAAAGAGCTTAGTCCGGATGAATGGGATCACTTAATATTTGGTAAAGGAAAGTATGAAGAACTGAAAGAGCTGAGAAAGGAGTTCCTCAAATGGATGCCTTTAGACTTGAGAGTAGTTCATGAAGAGTTGTTAAGAAACCACATAACCTTTATGTATTTCCATCACGCTGCAATCTTTAGGACCTCTTATGCTCCTAGGAAAGTCATGAGTACGGGTCATGTTTATTCAGAGAGATACCCTTGGGAACTCAATTCGTTAGGCTTGAGGGCAGTTCTAATAGCTGGTTCGAAGCCTGAGAGTCCTCTGAGGTTCTCGGAGAAAGATGTGGAAGCGATGAAGGAAAGGCTATTGTCACTACTAAAGTTCAAGGAGATAAAGGGAGGCAGAGAAGGCAGTGAGTTAGAGGCATGGCTTGAATCATCTTTAGCAAAGAGAGCTGAGAAGGCCAAGTTCTATATAGAGCAAGGAAATCTAAGAGAGGCGTTCTTAGAGTTGCTCAACTTCTCTAGAGACTTGAACAGATACCTTCAGAGACTCGAGGATAAGGGCTTGGAACCGGCGAACGTGGAGAGACTCATATCGGCTTGGGGCTCCTACCTTATGCCTTTCGTTCCAAGTATTGGGAAAGAGTTGGGTGGAAGTGAAGAATGGCCAGTACTGGAGAGAGACTTAGAGGCGGAAGCCAAAGAAAAATACTTTGACTTGCTGTTAGAATATGTTAGCGGTTCTAAGAACGAAGAAGTTAAGGTAAGGGTGGCTCCAAGGGAGAGGATGCGCATGTTAGTGGAGGCGGTTGAGGCAATAGACGAGGGAGTCTTAGAAGATTTGGAGGGCTTGCCGGAGGAGATAAAGTCTAGGGCCTTTAAGTTGGATGAAGAATTGAGGGAACTTATAAGGTACATAGATGAAGAAAAGTTAGCTAATGAGTTGAAAGGGGAGATAGAAAAGAGGACTGGGAAGAGGATTATAATAGTAGTTGACGAGAATGCAGTTCCGTTGGACATCGCCTTTAAGAGGTAGGGGCCTTGAGTTGCGAAAGAGCGGAGAAGTATTACGCTAATCTAAGAAAAGTTATAGAGAGCATAAGTTTTGAGAAGAAAGCAGAGGAAGTAGTTGACTTAGCTAAGAGGTATATAGACGATACAAAGTATTACATAGATAAGGGTGATTGTGAGACCGCTCTGGTCACAGCATCCTACGCTGAAGGACTCCTAGATGCCCTTCGAATTCTGGGACTAGCAAATTTCGAGTGGATACATGAAAAACCTAAAAGAGTGTTCGTCGCAGGCACTTTTGACCTCCTCCATCCCGGCCATATCGAACTTTTTAAAGAGGCTTCAAAACTTGGCAACGTAATAGCAGTTGTGGCTAGAGACGAAACTGTAAAGAAGCTGAAGGGTAAGCCCCCTGTTTTAAACGAGGAGCAAAGGAGGTACATGGTTTCCTCAATAAAGTACGTTAAGGAAGCTCATATAGGAGGTGAGGACCCACTGGAGACTGTTGTGAAACTTAAGCCCGATATAGTCTTTTTGGGTCCAGACCAGAGGTGGGACGAAAGGGAGCTAGAAGAAGAACTCAAGAAAAGGGGATTGAACGTTAGGGTTATGAGGATGAAGGAGAAGAGGTGCATACCTAAGGGGATATGCTCATCCTCTAAAATCGTGAAGAGGATATTGGAATTGCTTTGTACTGTTCAAAGAGCATAGTAAAATGAATTTTCGAAGTAATAAAAAACTGTTACTCTACCTTTATCTCTTTCCTGCCTTCCCACAGACCGTGT
This sequence comes from Desulfurococcales archaeon, assembly GCA_027081755.1. GTDB lineage: Archaea > Thermoproteota > Thermoprotei_A > Sulfolobales > Ignicoccaceae > Ignicoccus. The sequence goes on from JALWJF010000145.1 coordinate 9,921, forward strand.
AGGTTGCAGTAGGAAATTGCATAGAGTATACCGCTCTTCTGGAGTTTGATGGTGAAGGTTACCTTGGGCTCAGAGTACTGTGGAGTGAACGCTGCCCTCCCCAAGAACACTGGGTTGAATGCTCTTCCCTCTTCATAGAAGTAGAGTTCTACCCA
>JALWJF010000146.1 GCA_027081755.1 Desulfurococcales archaeon
TATTGAAGTAAAGTCTAATCCATTTGCAATTATAAGATCTCTCACGTCCCTAGCAGACTTTCCGAAGGATCTCGCACCCATTATCTCCATAGGTATAGGTCTAGTCTGGACAAAGTACTCAGCAACTGCTGAACCCAGTCCTCCTCTGACACTGTGTTCCTCCACAGTAACGACACCTTTGAATTTCCCCGCTATTTTATCTAAGGTCTTCGTGTCTAGAGGCTTCACGGTGTGCATATCTACTACAGCTACACTTATGCCATCCCTTTTTAGCTTTTCAGCGGCCTTTAAGGCATCCCAAAGAAGAGGACCATTGGATATTATCGCGTAGTCAAAACCGTCTTCTAGCCAATTAGCTTGACCTATAACGAAATCGAAGTCTTCGTCTTTGTATATTACTGGACCGTAGTCCCTACCTATCCTCATGTAGACCGGTGTAGGATAGTCGAGTACCTCTGGTAAAGCCTTCTTTATTTCTCTAGCATCAGCCGGCACAACAACGCTCATACATGGCAACGTTCTCATTAAAGCTATATCTTCTAACACTTGGTGACTTGAACCATCTCCGGCATCAGCGAAACCCGCATGTGTTCCAACTATCTTTACGTTTACGTGTGCCCTACAGACAGTGTTCCTTACTTGCTCCCAAGCTCTCATTAAGAACATTGCGAAGGCCGACGCTAAAGGTAAGAAACCTACAGCAGCTAGACCGGCACTCATACCTATCATGTTCTGCTCGGAAATGCCTACATTGATGAAGCGATCTGGAAACTTCTCGGCAAACCACTTCGTCCTAGTAGCATCCGCGACATCGGCTGTTAGAACCACTAGCTCTTTCCTCTTCTCACCTTCTTTTACCAATTGCTCTCCGAACGCATTCCTTGGACTCACGTTCATAATAGTTCCCACTTCCGACCCACCTCTGCCTTTTATTACTATGTCCTCTGCTCCCCTAAGGGCAACCTATGAAAATTCATGTGGGTACCTCCGGTTGGAGTTATAGATGGAACAGAGGCGGGCTTCGATGGTATGTAAAAAATACTCCTTTTGACACAGTCGAACTTAACTCAAGCTTTTATCGAATACCAAATACCAAGTATGTAGAAAGGTGGGCCAAGGAAGGAGATAAGCTGCTATGGAGCGTTAAGGTTTACAAGGGTATAACGCATACGAAGAAATTCAGGGAAGGGAGCTGGGATCTATGGCTCAAGTTCCTTGAAGCGTTGGATCCCCTCCTACCAAAGATAAAATTCTTTCTGTTTCAGCTTCCGCCAAGTTTCAAAGAAAGCGACTTTCCAAGGCTAGAGAAGTTCTTGAAAGAGGCAAATCTCGGTTGGAAGGCTGCCGTAGAATTCCGTTCTCCAGAGTTCTTTAGTGATAAATGGGTGGAAAGGTTGAGATCTCTAGAAGCGACTTTTGTAAGCGTAGACTCCAATAAGTTCATATTTTATGCTAGAAGTGGTCCATACACTTATCTAAGACTTCATGGCAGAGGCCCCTTACCCTACCGTTACTCTTATTCCAGAGAAGAACTAGAAAATATAGCTAAAAGAATAACCGATCTTAACGGTGAAGCATTCGTGTACTTCAATAACGATGACATGTATAGAAATGCATTGACATTTCTTGAAATATTAAGAAGTTCCGTGAGGGATGAGTTGGGTCAGTATTAGGGAGTGTATAGCTGCCATATCCGTTAGCAGTAGAGCCTCCAGACCACTTGAACTCTTTGCTGAGTTCAAGTATATTGCGGCAACTGCCGGATATATCCCACCTCTTAATGCTAACCCTAAATCATATAGCGAGGCCTCCCTCACCTTCTTTAGCATTACGTCAGGAGAGACATTGTAATACTTATGAAGGTTGTAGCTAGCAATTTCGGCTAAATACATAGAAGCTGCCATCTTCATTAGTGGATCCATAGTATTTGCCTCTTTGTATACCCCAGCAGCCACCTCTAAGCGCTGAGTGGGAGGAACTTTTATGCTGAGCAAATAGCCGAGTAAGCCCCCAGCAGCAGAATACATGGCATAGCTACTCCTTTCGAAAATCTTTGGCGAAGTAGATGGACCCTTAGGGATGACTTTTAATAACCAAATCCATGTCTTAGACGCTAGAGCATAAAACTTTGCATACACCAAGTAGTCCAATATATTAATTACTGATGTTGAATTCAGTGCTTTCTCATAATAGTACTTCGCTTTTAGATACCTGTTAGAGGCAGTCAACAACACATCGAGCTTATTTATATCGTAGCTCATGTTCTTGTATATCGTTGAGTTAGCCTCATCTATTAAGTTCTTAACTTCATTATCTAATTGTATTAGAGCAGAGAAGCCTTTGAGAGCTATCATATCATTCCAGTAAGCCCGTTCTGCGAGTATGGCTGCACTAAATACGTAGTTGACCTTTTGATAAGGATCTTTTACCTTTTTGGAAAGTTCTACATAGTGCGAGGCAACATTGAGGTACTGAATCGATTGTGGAGTTAAACCCCTAACCATTGAATGGTACTTCAAGTATATGTTCATATAGAAGTTGTACCACTTTTTCATGACATTAATAATTTTTGGAGGTAAACCTTTCAACTCAGCCTTCTTCACTTCGGGAGGTCTCGGTAGCCATACTTTGAGTGCGTCATAGACTGTCGCTACTGGCACGACTTTGATGCCTAGCTTCTTTCCTAATTTGACTAAGTTCACTGGTACTGTAGTTATATTTTGAATGAAACCAAAAGGAGTCCTTAGTGTACTGACTACTTGCTTTGCTACTACCTCTTCACCCTCCGGAATTACGAATATTTTGTACCCCTTCTTAGCAGCCGCGAGCATTTTAGCATATACGCCTCCGACAGGCCCAACCACAGCATCTGGACCCACAGTTCCGGTGCCCGCAACTTGTGGTAGGGGCTTTTGACCCGTTAAAGCAGCATAGGTAGCGATAGTCATGGCGATGCCAGCGCTAGGACCTCCCACGATTACGCTCGGAGTTATAAAGTGGAAGAAGTAATCGCACGAGGTCCAAGTCTTACCAGCTATCGCTGAAGCAACAAGTACAGCTATTCTAGCGACACCTTGCGTGTCAACTTGTGTTAAGGGTTCAGATGCTACATATATTTGTCCATTGCCTGGACATGCAACAGTCACTTGAAGTTTGCCAACGACACCCCTTTCTTCTCCATTGGGTAGCAGAGTTACTCCTACTACCGGTACAGTGACTGTACTGACGTGTTGGTAACACATCTTGACCGCATGAATTTGCACTAAGAAGAGTAAGAGGAGTGCCATTACCTTTCTCAATAAATCACCGTGGTGGAAGATGCATTCACTTTATTACGCTTTCCACCATGTTGCGCAAGTCAAGCAAACTTTCAGCCAACAATCTTATCATAGCTTCCTTACCATAGAACCCCCTATCATAGATCACATCTGGTAACTCACCACATAATTCAACAGCCCTTCTAACGCTCCACTCCATGCTTTTGGTACCCCTAGGTTGTTCTTCTCTGCGTACTTCCACGACCCTATATCCAGCCTTTTTTAGCTTTTCTACATTCTCTTCACTAAATCTTATGTTCATAGTTGCCCTAATCTTGGGGTTATACTTCTGTGCTTCAAGTAAGAGTCTTGCCATATGGTCGCTAGCGCCCCACCGAGGGTAAGAACAAGGCTTGAGTCCAGTGGGAGTCAAGTGCATTCTGCCGGGAACGGCGAGTATCGAGCCCCTACCTCTACTCAGCTCCGTGGGAACAGAGTAGGCAACGTTTATTCCTACTTCGGGTGATATCTTCTTGGCGGCTTCATAACCCAGAAACCTTAACCATTCTATGAATGCATAATACTCCTCATACATTTCGCTTTTAATGGTCATATACCTCAGTTGAATGAAGGGATCTAGTACGTAGCCTTCATCAAGCTTTAACTTGAATAGGTGCAACAATCGCGTGAAACCTATTGCTATTCTAGCTGCTTTCTGAGGATCAAAACCCTTAGCCAAATAAGAAGCGAGCGCTGCAGCTAGGACTGTGCCAGAACCGTGTGCGCTAACCCCCTTAAAGCGTCCCCTTATCACCTCAATATTGCCTTTGTAATAAATAACGTCAACCAGCTCGTTCATATGTCCTCCGGTAATTATTACTAGCTCGGGTCCTAGGGAGCTCAGTTCCTCAGCGGCCCTTATCATGCTATCTACATCCCTGATCGGTCTACCCAACAATTTCTGAGCTTCCAGTACATTTGGAGTTACAGCGTATGAACGGGAAATTAGTCTGAGCATATCCTTTATATCGCCTTGGAATAGTTTACCCCCAGCGCTAGCTTCCATGACTGGGTCAACTATTATCCTTCCTCTAACATTCTCTATTATCACATCTACCACTTCCCTGGAACATAAAGCGCCAGTTTTCCACGTTCTTGCGTTCACGGAGTTAATCTGGTGGACGATGCTTTCAATATCCAAACACCTTCCTCCTAGATAGGTAGAAGGGGTTTGATAGGTGACCATAGTTGCTATAGGATGTGCATAAACTCCTATTGCACTGGCAACCTTAACGTCCATCTCAATACCGGCTCCAGCAGAAGGGTCAAGACCCCCTATGACACCAATTCTGAACATAAAAGCACCAGAAGGTGGGGGTGACTATGGCTCTCATTAAGTTTAACGTTAAAGGTAGGAAACTTGAGTGGGGACCTAAGATAGCCGTGTTAAGGCATAACTATGGAATTGCGTTGTTAGAACTAAACGGTAGGTTAGATGTCATAGGGGGGTTTGTGAAGTATGAGGATATAAAGTGGTGTAATGAAGAACTAATAGCAGTAAGTATTGATAAGATACTAAAATATTCTAAGGATGAAACAGAAGTTGTAAGTACAACGTCTATGGCTACAAGCGTTACATGTCTTAACGATAAAGTCATAATAGGAACTAAAGATGGTAACGTCCTCTTCTTTGATAAATCATGGAACTTACTAAAGGAACTTACAATAGGCGATGAGAGCATAAACAGACTAGACATTACAACTAGCGGTTTCATCCTAGCTGTTGTTGGTCGCTTTGATTTAATCATAATGAGTCCAGAAGGACAAGTAATAGCACATCACAGCTATCACTGGGACTTGAGAAACGTTCGTTGGAGCCCTGACCTAGAGACTATGTTGGTGTTCGACGAAGGTAAAATAAAACTATTAAAATATGATGAAAACGAAAGAATTTATATAAAAGTTGATGAAATTGAAGGAAAAGGCATAGATGCGAAGTGGTGTGGAAAGAAAGTATGCTTGCTTAGTGATAGATACGTGTACATATACAAAAATGGGATCAGTTCACTCAATGAGTACGATGAACGCTTCAGAGTGAGGAACTGCGTTTATTGTGCATGGTCAAAGGACTGTAACGGCTTCGCTCTCTTAGGTAATAAGCTTTATATAATCACGAATATACCTCAATCTTCTGCATAGTCTTCGAACTCTACTGCTAGCAATTTGTCCCCTACTGCAACAAAATCGCTTATCATTATTGGTTGTATCTGATCTAAGTCGTATACTTTTGCAATAATGTATATGTATTTGTTTGACCTTGCATTTATTACGTCGATTATTTCTGATACTTGGTATACACCTTTTGTGCCTATGTAGCAAAGCTTGTTACCTACTTTAGCGAAGTCAAAGTTTGAGAAGAGCCTCAACAAGTCAATCTCTATAAGCTTAGGATGCGACTCCGAAAGTGCGGTCAAGAATATCGCAGCAGAGGGTTCCCTCAAAGCGTCCATTAAGAGTGTTCCTAGAGCCTTGCTAGGCACAACCATATCAACTCCTATTTCTTGGAGAAGAATCTTTTCAGATCTGTCAGAATGGGCAACTACGATTACTCTGGGTAGGTAAGTCAGATATTGCTCTAGTGTCCTTAACATTAATGCTATGGCAACAGACTCTTTGTCATCTTTTCCACAGACTATTACATCATGACTAGTCTCTATTCCCGCTCTAAGGTAGCTCTCTATTGATGTTAAGTTTCCCCTAACGACTACAATTCCTCTATCCATGGCTTCCATGGCTATTTTTGTGATATTTGGATCGTATGTGGTTAACCATACGATCCTACCTCTAGAACCCACTTCAGACTTTAACAGCTGTGCTATGTGTAAGCACATATTGCTAGAGCCTATGACCAAAATCCTTGTGCCCTTTACGCTTATGTCACCTTCTCTTTCCCTTATCGATCTATTAATCAACGAGTTAGCGACCAAGCTTAAGGCTGCTGTGAGGCCAGCATAGCCCACTAAAGCTACTGACATTGCCAAGATTCTAGAGAAGAAGTTGTGGGGTACTATATCACCATAACCTACTGTTGTTATTGTTATTACGGACCAGTACAGCGATTTGAATATGTCAATGCCCTCTAGATGACTGAAAAGGATAGTACTAACAATTACAGTTATTATTAAGGCAGTGAGAACAATGAAACTGACCTTCCCTATTACAGTTGAATATAACCAAAGCAAATAGACCTTTAAGTCATGGAGAAACCTTCGGAGTCTCCACGTTTCCATACTCTTCGTACCATACTTTGGAACCCGTTACATCTAGTAAAAACAATTCTAGGAAGTTATAGAAGCTATAAATAATTCAATAGTTTTCTTTAAGGTATCATATACCTCCCTTGCCAACTTCGGGTTCAATGCCTCAACCATTATTCTGATAACGGGCTCTGTACCAGAGGGCCTAACTAAGAACCAGAAGTCCTCACACACCACTTTCAAACCGTCAACTTCATCGAACTTACATGAAGAATATTTGTCCTTCAAATGTTCATACAAGTTCCTCATATTGAAGTTAGGGGGTCTCGGCACTTTCCCTTTAATTGGATATGTTTTGGGCAATTTGTCGAAGAGTTCAGAAGCCTTTTTCCCATAATATGCAAGCATTTCTAAGAACAAGGCTGTTTTCATAGCACCATCTCTAACTGGCTGATGTAATGGATGCATGTATCCACCATTTTCCTCGAAACCACTAAGTCCGCCTTCTCTGATCAGCGTGTGTGATATATTAACGCTGCCTACTGGAAGCCATCTAACTTCTATTCCCTTAGGTCCTAGGTATCCCTCAACCACGAAATGCGAGGAGGATACGGCTGTAAACGTTCTCTTGGGTAGTTGGGGGTACCTTTGAGACACATATTCGGTTAGAAGCGTTGCTGAGCGGTCACCCCAATGTACTCTTCCAGCGTCATCACCTATTATTGCTCTATCCGCATCCGCGTCATGACCAACGAGTAGGTCCGCACCAACTTCCCTAATTATTTTTGCTGCATAACCTAAGCTTGTAGGTGTTGGTTCAGGCTCCCTCCACGAAAAGGAGGGATCTAAATTACAGTTAAGGCATAATACCTTAGTACCCAACGATCTCAATACTTTAGGTGTAGCTAGAGAGCCAACACTATTAGCTCCATCAACAACTACCTTGAACTCCTTTTTCTTTATCAAGTCAACATCAACCGAAGATACAACGCCTTCAACATAAACTTCTAGAGCTTCATTTTCAACTCTTAGATCACTTACTAGATTATACGGTACTTTTCTGAATCGTTCGTTAAACAATATATCTTCTATTACCCTTTCAGCATTTCTTGGAACTTCCACACCATTAGCACCGATAACTTTGATTCCGTTATAAGGAGGAGGGTTATGGGAAGCCGTAACCATTATTCCCATATCGTAGTTGAGTCTTGGGACAGCGTACTGAAGACCTGGAGTTGGTATTAGACCAGCATAGTATGGTTTACACCCACACGATGCTAACCCAGCCGAAACTGCACTAACTATCATATCTCCACCATATCGGACATCCTTACCAATGAGTACCTTTCCCCCACCCAACCATGTACAAGCAGCTTGGGCTATCTTCATGGCAAGCTCTGGCGTTAGACCTTCGTTTACAATGCCTCTGACACCATCCGTACCAAAGAGTTTGCCCATGTCTATCTATCCAGTTACTTACTAAAGTAGAAGCATTTTTTAGCCTCGGTTCGTGGGGACGCTCATCATCTCGCCGGTAATACCATTCTTCATCGGCGTGCTATGTACTTACCCCATTTAATGTATTTTAGTATGATAAAGTAGCTTTTTGCGACAACACCCTTTTCATCACTGACACTTTCTATTGTCTTACCATCGAGAGTAGTTGCGATTAAGTGAGCCATGCCCTTTCCATCATCTACGATCTTTACGTCTTTTATTAATCCATTCATGGCCATTCCTTCTAAGTCCAATAACTGTGCTTTCATAACACCATCATGGGAAACTTTGCAGTGCTTAAATTTAAACTTCTGCTTAGCCGGTATATACACGGATGATGATGTGATAGAACAGAGAAGGTTAGTCAAGCTAGGAAGGTCAACTCTAGTGGTCTCGCTTCCCGCTGAGTGGGTCAAAAAACATAAACTAAAAGCTGGCGATATGCTCGTATTGCAGATAGCTGATAGATACATAAAGCTTATACCGGCGAAGAAAGATAGCAAAGAAATAAAAGCCATAATTAAGGTTAACAAAGATGTGCGAGGACTTTATAGAGCTATAATATCCGCGTACATAGCCGGAGCTGACATAATAGAGGTAAACGTTAACAATGAAAAACTTGTACTCGAAGCAATGAAACAGATAAAGTATGCAGTCTCACACCTCATAGGCATCGAAATAGTTGATCAAGATATAGATAGGTTCATACTTCAAACTTTTATAAATGTTGATGAGCAGAACATAGATTCATTAATCAAGAAGATGGCCAGCTTAATAAGAATCATGCTCAGATACGTACTTCAAGGAACTGATGTAAAAAATTACATAGAAGATCTAGAAAATGAAGTTGACAAGCTATACCGTTTGGCACTGAGAAGACTTAATTTAGAGGGAGAGGGTGAAGCGCCCATGTCATCATTGCTTACCTCTCTGGAAAATGCATCAGACATAATATTGCCGCTAGTAGAGAACATAGCCAATACCAAAGACGTGTACGATATACTTAACTTAGCTATTGAAATGCTCGACTTCATAAGTAAGTACGAGATTGGTAAAGGTAATATAATAGAAATAAATGATAAGACAGATGCTATTGAACATATAGAGAAAGAGCTCAGTTCTAGGCAAATAGAAGAGAAATTAAAATACAGAAGCTTAATGCTTCTCCACCACATAAAGAATGCTCTATTGTCGTTGCTTAATATCGAGATAACAAATATGATTAGGAATGAGCAAAAGATAGAGCTTTAGATTTCCCATTCCTCCTCTTCTTCACTTGAATAAAGCTCCTTTGGCGGAGCATAGGAAGGCACGAAGCCCATCTTCTTCATTAAGTTTTCTATAAATGATGCCTCTGCGACTCCCAGAAGCGGGGCATAGGGCAAATACTCAACGTACTTTGAGATAAGTGCCCTAGCACCGTCATAGTTGCCTTTTTCCACCATCCCTCTAATGCTATCAATAACATCTTTCAGAATCCTTGCGAGTTCAGCGAGTGATTTCTTTCCCTCCGCAGTAACTTCCAAATAAGTTTCAGAACCAAAAAGTTTCCACCTCTTCTTTGGTACAACATATCCTCTCTCTATTAAATCTTGAATCACATCCTGTAACATATCTTCATCTACATCAAGTATTTCAGCTATTTCTTTTATACTATAACCTTTCTCACTTAACAAGAGTATCAATAGTTCTTGAGGAGTTAGCTGAAACACCATTAAACTTCACCCTACATGGGTATTATTACCAACTCCCTCCATTTTATAAGAGACATTGCGGCTCCCAAAGCTACCAATAAGGCTATTGCGGCCAACAATGTCTTTGACATAGGATTCGCAGGATTCCTTATCAGCGGTAATATTTCAAATGTCTTTAGTGTAGGTTTAACAGTTACTTCAATAGCATATTTCCCTATATACTTTTCATAGACTATTATGTCCTTATAGGCACAAACATCATATCTAATACCACCTTCATTAATGCTGTAAATAGTACAAGGTATTACACCAAAGGGGAACCCCAATGCACCCGGTCCTTCCGGTTTGCCTCCTTTGAAATCCAAAAACTTCTGAGGAGGGTTGAGCATGACTTCGAGGGTGTATTGGATAGAGGTTGGGAGTTGGAAGTAAGTTACATAATTCCATTGGAGGTTTCCCGAAGGCACATAGTAAACTCCTTGCGCTAACAAGATATAATTGAGTGTGAGTACCACGACGTCGTAGCTTAGCATTTCCCTCCCTAACAATTTCTATTTAAAGATTGGTTTTTCAAGACTTGTTTTTGTTGTATCTCTCAATAGCATCCTTTATCCTCTTTAGAGCCTCCTCTTTTGGCAGCCACTCCTTTATCTTAACCCATTTGCCCGGTTCCAGCTCTTTATAGTGCTCAAAGAAGTGCTTAATCTTGTCCTTTATTATGTCTGGTACATCGTTAATATCATTGAAACTCTTAAATCTGGGGTCAATTTTTTCCACTGGAACTGCTATTATCTTGTTATCAACGCCCTCTTCATCCTCCATAACTAACATACCTATGGGTTTAGCTTTCAAGTATGTTCCCGGATAGAATGGATCATAACTTAGTACTAGTACGTCTACTGGATCACCGTCTTCCTCTAAGGTTCCCGGTATGAAGCCGTAGTTGAACGGATAATACATTGCAGTATAAAGTACCCTATCCACTTTTATCATACAAGTTTCTTTGTCCATTTCATACTTCACGTAGCCTCCCATAGGTATTTCTATCACAACGTTGACAATGTCTGGTGCGCTCTTACCGGGACCTAACTTCTCTAAGTAACACACGACTCTCGCCGTACAATATAGCATCGGATAAGAATTAAGCTTTCAGTATATCAGCCAAGCAATCTAAGAGGGCTCTTCTAGGACACCTCAGTTGTTGACGTGTATCTAGATTCTTTAACGTTGCTTTGCCCTCGATTAACTCCTTTCTACCCAATATTATCGCAACCTTTACGTTCTTCTCTGATGCATATGATAGCATTTTCTTTATAGACTTCTTTTCTGTTAATAGAAGTACGTCTACATCGAAGGAAGCTAGCTCACGAGCTATTGCTAGTGCCTCTTTCCTAGCCTCATCATCAATGGGTATTATAGCAACTGTTATCCTGTCAGGCTTCCAACCGCGCATTTTAGTGAGAGCCAATGCGGTTCTATCTATACCTATAGCAAAGCCTGTTGCAGGAGTACGTTCCCATCCATAGATCTCAGTGAGCGTGTCATACCTGCCCCCTCCAGCTACCGAGACGGGGAAACCGGGTACCTTTACTTCATATATGAGACCAGTATAATATGCCAAACCCCTAGCAAATGCCAATTTTATCTTGATTACTGACCTTACTTCATCCGGTAAATACTTTACAACCTCAAGTAAATCTTCAAAGCCATAAGGATAGCCACTTTCTTTCATAATTTCGACTCCTTTTTCTAAGACCTCTTCGGTACCCTCAATATTTACTAGTTCCTTAATCACACTCACCGCCCTACTCGGATTCTTAGCCTTCTTCTCAACATGTTCTAGAGCTTCATCGATTTTTCCTTTATCTATAAGATGTAGTATCAAGTCTTGTTCTTTCTCACCTATACCTTCTTCTTGTAGTATTGTTCTAAGCGCTCTTACACTTCCTAGTACTATCTCGTGTTTCAAGCCTAGTTCCTCATAGAATTCATGAAGCATTGTTAGGAGTTCTGCGTCCTCATAAGGATCGCTTGAACCGAAGACCTCGAAGTCTGCTTGGTAAAATTCTCTGTAACGTGCATATTGGGGCTCATCATAGCGAAAGACGTTGACTATTGTAAATATCTTTATGGGTTTGGGTTGCGCTCTGAGAAGTCTTAAATAAGCTCTGACGACCGACGCCGTAGCTTCTGGCCTTAAGGCCACGCTTCTACCAGCCTTATCCCTAAAGACGTACATAGTCTTTTCTATCTCTACTCCACTCTTCATGGCAAATAGCTCAAAGCGCTCTACGGTAGGCAAGAAGCACTTCTTAAAACCCCACTTCCACGCAAGCTGCTCAGACTTTTTCATGACAAAGTCCAGTACCTCTGCTTCTTCGAAAAAGATGTCTCTAAAGCCTCTTAAAGGTTCTACGTTAAGTTTCTTCTTCATTAGCTCACCACGAGCTTCCAAACCACTATTCCTAATATTATCAAGACTGCAAGAAGAGTTACGGCTTGAAGTGCCAGGAGAAGATTTAACTGTGAAATCGTGTGAGAGGTAACGCCTATGAGTTGATCCAGTTTCTGACCGTTCTCCTTTTCTATCTTTGCCATTATTTCGATTATGTTGACCAAAGATTTTATAACAGGGGTCAGAAGACCCGTTTCAGCTTCACCTAGGCTAGGCATCTGTGTACCGGGCAAGGTTTATCCCCATTGGTTTGATAGATCTCAGAGCTATTACCTTATCTCGTGATTGCTCTACATGGGAGTTGCATGTTTGAAGAACAGAGAAGGAGATTAGTGGAGAAACTTATAGAAGAAGGCTATATAAGGAGACCAGAAGTTGCAGAAGCTATGCTAAAGGTTCCTAGAGAGGAATTCGTTCCAGAAGAATATAGAGATATGGCATATGTTGACAGACCCTTACCGATAGGCATGGGTCAAACGATCAGCGCTCCTCATATGGTTGCTTACATGGTAGAGGCAGCTGAGCTGAAGAGGGGGGATAAGGTCCTAGAAGTTGGTACGGGCTCTGGTTACCACGCAGCAGTAATGGCCGAAATTGTCGGGCCTGAAGGTCACGTTTATACAATAGAGCGAATACCTCAGTTGGCTAAAAAGGCCAAAGAGAGATTGGAAAGACTTGGGTATGGTGATAGAGTAACAGTAATAGTAGGCGATGGTTCAAAGGGCTATGCCCCCGCCGCACCTTATGACAAAATAATAGTCACCGCAGCAGCTAGGAGAATCCCCAAAGAGTTGTTGGACCAGCTTAAAGTAGGTGGAATAATGGTTATACCAGTTGAAGAGGAACCTGGCTATCAAGTTCTCTATAAAATAGAGAAAAAACTTGACGGCATTAAGGTCCAACGCTTATTACCGGTCGCTTTCGTACCGTTAGTTGAAGAGGGTTGAGGAGATATAGATATAGTGAGAGGGAGATTATTGAGGCCGTCCTAGCTTATTTGGCAGCAATTAACCCAGCTCTTGCTGCATTCCTTCAAAACTTCGCCATTGCTAAATCAAAGAAAGCTAATACGGCCTACTTCGATGCCAAAAAAGCTGCCATAGTGATACCTGAAAAATGGCTAAAAAGAGTTACCTTAGACACGTATGGGAGGGACAGAGATTACATAGACAAAGCTGAACTGGCAGCATTACTTCTTCACGAGATGTTTCACGGCTCCCTTAATCATTGGTTACCGCTGATCGATAGGAAAGATCTCAATCCAATATTATGGAACATAGCAAGCGACGTAGAAGTAAATAGTATCCTAGAAGACTTGCCAGCCGGTAACGTTACCTTTTGGGACCATCTAAGGAGATTTGGAGAGAGGCTAGGAGGTTCCCCTGTGAGCTGGAAGACTTTTAGGGATAAAGGCGTAAAAAAGGATGACCCAGCAGAAGTGGTATACGCAAAACTCCTAGAATATGGCGATGAAATAAAACTTTTCGCAGAGGCTGATGTAGAAATATGTGATGAAAAAGGATGTAGAGGAGGTTCCACATATGATTGGAGGAAAAATATCGTAATGCCTGACTTGATAGAGAAACCTAAAGAAGATAATACTGAAGAAATATTTAGCGGAAACAAAGAGTTCAGGGAAATGTTCAAGGATTCCTTGGAAAAGTATGAAAGTAAAAGGGATCTCAGTGCCTTAGAGGAACTCACCAAAGAAGTTACGACCAGACTCGTCGCAACAATGCTCAAATTGGCCGGCAATTTACCGGGATCCTTAAAGAGGTTCGTTAAACCGTACAAACATCAAATGAGATGGGATCAGGTTCTGAAGAGTATTATCACAAGAGGAAGTCTAAGGGACTACAGGACGTGGAGTATACCTAATAGAAGGGGACTGAAGTACGTACCCGGTTACGCTAGGAGAGGGGCGAAGGTATGGTTCTTGGTAGACGTATCCGGCTCGATAACAGATGAGGAGCTATCAGCATTCGTAGGAGAGCTCGTTCACGCAGCAAAATATTCAAAGATAAACCTAGTCTTGTGGGATGCCGCCCCTAAATTGCTTAGCGTAGGCGCTTCTAAAAGTAGAATTCTGAGCCTCATTCAGAAAGGGTTCGAAGGGGGTGGGGGAACAGTAATATCTGAAGCCCTTGAACTAGTTAAGAGAGACCTAAAGCCAAATGAGCCAGTAGTAATACTAACTGATGGCTACTGGTATGATGATGATGAAGATACTGTGAGACTTCTTAAAGAAATAAAGAAGATCAGTAATAATGTATTGTTGGTGACGACGGGTATAGTACCCAATTCAGCTAGAGAAGCTGATTGGAAGAGTATTAAGCTAAGGCTCAACGACTCTAAAGCTTGGTAAGAAGCTCAATGCACCAGCTTTATAGGCTCTTTCATAGAGCTTCTTCAGCGCTTCCTTACCCTCCTCACCCATGTCTAACGTATATTCGTTAACATACATCCTTACGAACTTCTCAGTGGTTTCTTCATCTAATCCTCTAGCGAAGCCTAGTGCATGCATAAGTGCTTCTTTTGGATGCTCTAAGGAGTACTTTACCGCGTTATACCATATCTCTGCCCAATCTTTCGATATCTCTCTTTTAGCTACATCAAGACCTAATGGTAATGGTAATTCTGTCTCTTCATACCACATCTCGCCGAAGTCCATGACTTTTACGAGTCCCATTTTCTTATATGTCAGCTGCCCTTCGTGGATAAGTACACCAGCATCGACTTCGCCTCTCTTAACAGCTTCTGGAATTCTATCGAACCTCATCTCTACGTACTCTACGTCTTTAGGCAAGTAGATTTTAGCAAGGAGGGCCGCTGTAGTCCACTTGCCCGGTATGGCGACCTTTTTACCGCTTAGGTCGATCCTTTCCTTAGCAACCACTATTGGTCCATAACCTTTACCCATGCTCGCACCGGATGAGAGTACGTCGTAGGTATCGCTCACGTAAGCGTAAGCGTGCGCAGATATCGCAGTTACATCTATACTCTTCTCAAAGGCCATCCTATTGAGTGTTTCTATGTCTTCTACGACTTCTTCGACCTCATAGCCCTTTAGATCTATTTTCTTAAACTTTATAGGATAAAACATGAAGGCGTCATCTGGGTCCGGGCTGTGACCAACCCTAACTCTCAAACTCTTTCCCGTGACTAGTTCCTTCTTTCACCCTTTTCCATTTCTCTCTCGGATGTTCGCAATTTAACGCTCTTTCTTGGATATAACTTTTCTCTAATTTTGAAGCAATATAAGCCTTGTGAAGTTCCCAGCCCAAGTATAATGCATGTGAGGGTTCACTTACCCAACCCTCCATGATCAAGCTCTTACCTATTAGGTAGGGATGTCCTTTATATGTAACTACTTCTTTACCCTTTTTACATTTAGCATAGACTTGGTCTCCTTCAACCCATATTCTAACTGTGCTGGGCTCCATTCTTGGTTTATAATCCTTGGCTTCTCTAATATTCTTCTTCTCTAACTTTTCTCTCCTTATCCTTTTCTCTTTAACAATAAGTAAGTCTACCCCAAGGTCTTTGGGAAGGGTAGATTTCATTTTGGCAACAGTTAACATACTCAAAGCCAATTTAGCTTCATACCAATTGCCTCTGCATTTATCACTATGCTCTGTAACCATTACTAAGTTAACCCCGGCTTCAAAAGCCATTGCTGAGAGAGCAAAAAACACACCATGACTGTCAGCATCTACCAGCTCTACAAAATTGCTTAACCCTATCATCGTCGGTTTGTTTAACTTCTTTATTTCTTTCAGAGCAATCAAGCTGTCGAGTGTGTATGGGAACGGATTTAGTATAGGATCTAATATCAAGTTTCTGAAACCCATGATTTCGGCCTTCTTCAAATTCTCCTTTATTGATTTGACTTTATCTTCATAACTTAGAGGCCAATAATTTTCTTTACTATCGCCGGGAATTAGGACGAATGTCTTATCCTTTAAAGATACTAGTCTTTCCATCTTACCTTTATCTAAAGAAAGTAAAAGGTCTGCCTCTTTAGCTGCTAGTATCTCTGAAGGGAACATGCTGTCAAAACCCAACGTATCGAAATACCTTTCTGCTTGCTTGAGCAGTTTAGGAACCTTTGAGGGATCGGGAGATGTTGACGTTGAACCGATTATGACCATATCAGCCACCTCAGAAGCCCTGAGTAACTGAGCTTCCACATCTTCATTGTCTAGAATTTCAGCGGCCAAGAAAACAGGAGGTGGGTTGAGCGGAAGCTTGAGCTTTCCTATAGTTAAGATGGGTTCATACCTCAGTTCATCCAAGGTTCTAACGAATTCCTCGAGCTTGAACTCCTCCAATGCTTCATCGAGGGGTATCGATGGTGAGAGTAAATCCTTTACTTTGTCGAAATTTTTCATCATTAAATGAAAATCACTTAGCGTCTTTGTACCCTTAACAACTTTTGTACCTAGCTCTTTGCCTATATCACTTAAATCGCCACCTATCATCCCCGAAACAATTATATAGTCGAACTCATCCAACCTTTTCTTCCTTTTCTGTGATTCAATGATCAATAATCTCTTTAGAGACTGAGGAGTTAGTAGAGCAACAACGTCGACTGGGAGACCCCATACTTCTGCTTCGTAACCTTCCGGGAGCTCTAAGTCGTTTTTTATTACATCTTCGAGCCTCTTGCTGGTAACTACCAATAACTTAACACGTGTAGCGCTCACCGTCTTTCACATCCCTATAGACTACGCATCCCGGGTATATCCAGCTCCCGGAACCTATGCGGACACCGGGCATTAAGCTAGCATTAATACCTATTCTAGCCCCTCCACCAATTATTGCTCCTAGCTTCCTTAAGCCAGTGTCATAGAGTTTTCCTTTAAGCATGACCTTTATTGTCTTCTCATCAAATCTCAAATTAGCAGTAATGGAGCCGGCACCCATATTAACGTCCTCTGCAATTACACTATCACCCACATAGTTCAAGTGAGGTATTTTACTTCTTTCCATTATATATGAATTCTTAACTTGTACAAAGGGGCCTAACTTGACACCTTTTAGGAACACAGAATAAGGCCTTATGTGGGTAAAAGGACCTACCTCAACACCTTCTCCGAAGTAAACGGGTCCCTCTATGTATACGTTACCTTTAACCTTAGGTAGCATACCATAGATCTTTCCGGGTCCCCAAGGGTTGGGGATTCCTTCCCTTACCTCAAATTCAGCTCTCGCTACTTCCAGTATATCCCAAGGCCTGCCAA
Organism: Desulfurococcales archaeon; assembly: GCA_027081755.1. Lineage (GTDB taxonomy): Archaea > Thermoproteota > Thermoprotei_A > Sulfolobales > Ignicoccaceae > Ignicoccus. The sequence goes on from JALWJF010000146.1 coordinate 17,404, forward strand.
CATCCTTCCAGAACCCCTTTACAGTAACTACCTTGGGTTCTTGAGCTGGTATTAGATCAGTGAGTTCTAATTCTCCTCTAGGACTAGGCTTAAGGTTCTTAAGGCCTTCTTCCAACTTTGACCTTTCTAGGACGACGACACCCGCGAATATTTTTCCTCTACCTCTTATTCCTTTCTCAACTATCGCCTTTACTCTTCCTCCCTCCTCGATAACAGCGCCGAACTGGCTTACATCCTCTACCTCTCTAACAAGTATTGAGGGCACACTCTCCAGCAATTCCACTAGGTTCTCTTGAGGACGTTGAAGGTATATGTCTGTATAAGCTATTAGTATGGTGTCTCCTCTAGCCTTTTCGATACCGTACCTCACAGCGGCAGCTGTTCCAATACCAGAACGTTGAAAAGCAACTTCTGCTCCAAGCTCTTTCGATCTTTTTGCTACTTTCTCTTCAGAGGCCACTACTATTACTTCATCTGTCATATCCCTTACACTCTCAATCCATCTTTCAAGTAGACTTTTCCCAAGAGCTACGGGTATCAAGGGTTTGGGCCTTGTGCTGCTGAGAGGCCACATGCGTTCTCCTTTACCCGCCGCGAGGAGAATCGCAGAGATCATATTACATCCAAATCTAGGAAATTACCGACGTAAAAGAGCGCTATCAGCCAACTCGGCTCCGCTCATCATTTCTTCGCCCACTGGCGGTCTCCTCACCTTCTTCTCTTACGACTCTCTACCTCCCTTGCCCACACTTCAACACCTATTAACTTTTTCATAACCTCGCTCAAGAACCTCACATAGGTACCCCTTTGACCTACAAATGCTCCAAACTCATCCTTGACGCTGACCATAAGTGAAGGACCCGCAAAGTCCACATCAACTATGTGCTTGTACATCCACGGGACGGGGTGAATCGCTGCTATTAAGTTTCTTAGGTCCAAGGTCAGTTCAACCGTTCTCAGTCTGAGGCCAGTATCATCTTCTATCTTGGCTATTCTCTCTCCGCCCCTACCTATAAACCTTGGGGCATGGCCCTCCTTCAAGATCACTAATGCATCTGGCAAATGAGGGTTATCTTCTAGCCCGAAACGCCTCTTCTCATCAACGAACTCAACTACTGTTATGACGTCTGCATCGGGAGAGTAAATCTTTGCTGCTTCAATTACCCTCTTTTCGGCGTCATTTAACTTCCTCTTCCTCATTCTGAGTTCTATCATAAATCTTATACCTCTCTTTGCACCAGGCCTAACTATATCCTTAATTCCTAGATCTATTACTCTAGCCTTATCTTCGTTAAGCAGTATTTCCCTTAGTAAGCTAGCTCCATCTTTGCCGACCTCAGTATGCGTCTGGAATACTGGGTCTCCAACTACAATGAACTTCGATTTGTCCCCTATTCTCATTAACGCCTCCACTGCAGCTTCCGGTTCTGCATTTTGGGCATCATCTAGCAATATCACAGCATCGTCGAAAGTCCTACCCCTTAGGTAGTGAGTGTCAACAAGCATAAGTTTGCCTTCATCATAAAGTCTTCTTATCTCTTCCTTAGCTACGTAACCACTTAGTATATCCTCTAGATATGCTGAAGCCATCTTATAGTAGTTTTCAACACCAACATCTGCTGCAGTTATCTCTTTACCAGTAACGACATCAACAACTGGTCTGGCTATTATGAACTTCTTATACTTGCCCCTAAGTAGTGAATCAATCGCATAAGCTATTGTTATTAAGCTCTTTCCAGTACCGGATGGTCCAAATGCTCCTACTACGTCGATTCCATCATCCTTTAGTGCTCTCAGCAAAGCCTCTTGACCCTTTGTCTTAGGCTCTATTGCCCCTAGGAGAGCCATTCCTCTAATCACCATAATAGTGGCGTTATTCCGGGACCTTTTGAGCTGTGAGCTAACAGAAATACTAGTGGCAAGCTAGGTATCAGAATGGCGCCAAGATTTGAGCGCTTACTTAGACTTGTTGGTTGAGAAGATATTGAGAGCTAAGAAAGAGTTGGTAGGGTGGAGAGAAGGTAAAATAATAAATGGTGTTTTTGAAAGACTGGGATACATGACAGCCGAATCCTTCAGAGTAGTCAATTACCCAAGGAAGCCTTTAGTTGCTTTTAATCCCTCAGCTGTTGTAAAGGGAAACAAGCTATACCTCTTCACTCGATTTGTATTCGATTACTATGATTACGTCTCATCCGTTGGTATTAGTGAGATCGAGCTTGATGCGATAGACGAGCTCCCCCGGATGATATTAGACTCTAAAATAGTACTATATCCGAGCACCAAGGATGAGATAAAGAGAGGTACAGAAGATCCTAGGGCGCACAATCTTGAGAGAGATTTCCTAGTATTCTATACGGCAGTAGGGTTGAGAGATGGCGAGATATGGCCCAAACAAGGCGTAGCAATACTGGACGGCGTTACTTTCAATGTAAAGGAGAAAGGTGTCTTGAAGTTGGGAGACTACATACCTCCTGCATGGAAGAACACAGCAATGATAAACTTTGAGGGTGATAATCTTACTATTTTGACAAGGCCTTTAATAGAAGGTCATGAAGTTGTATGGAGAGCACAATTAAGAAGAAGCGATTGGACAGTTGATCCTAAGGAAATGGAAGTGGCTATGGTATCGGAACCCTTCGAACTCAAGGTAGGTGTCTCTACTCCCCCAGTAAGACTTAGTTCGAACGAATTCTTGATAGGCTGGCATGCAATAGATAAAGAAGATTTATCATATCGCAACGGTCTAGCGGTAATCACCCCTGAAGGAGAAGTAATAGGTATAAGCGAATACCTATTGTCGCCCAGCACAATAGAAGAGATGTACGGAGATAGGCCTATGGTCATATACGGGTGTGGTCTCATAGTTAAAGATGAATACATATATTGGATTGGTGGTGTTGCTGACTACGGCATTGGAGTATACAGAGCAGAGATCGACAAGGTACTAGAACAAATTAAGTGGTTGAGAGGATGATCTTTTCCGACACGGTCTATGGCATCATAGAGATCCCCCGAACGCTTGTTAAATGCGTGGTGGACAGAGCAGAATTTCAGAGACTGAGAAGGATAAAACAGCTGGGCATGGGTCACTTAGTTTATCCTTCACACGAAGGAACACGATTCCAGCATAGCCTTGGCGCAGCTCATTTGATAATAAAAGCAATTGATAATATAGATAATATAACACGTGTAGAAGTACTCAAAAGGCTAGATACTGCTGAAGCTAAAGAAGTAGAGGAAGTATTGGACTTAATTAAAGACTTGAAGCCATGGTTTCAATTTTTTATGCTACTCCATGACATAGGACATGGTCCACTTTCACATAATTATGAGGACGCAATTTATGAGGCCCATCTTCTGTGGAATTTAGAATACCCTGCAGTAGGCGAACCCAAAAAACTACATGAGGCAATAAGTAAAGCCGTTGCCGTAAATATCCTCAATAAAGAATGTAAGGGAAAGACCGTAGCAGAGGTCCTCTGCGAAATGGCTGGACCAGGAGCAAAAGAAGCTTGTAAAGAAGATCCAGTACGTGCTATACTAAGTCTCATCGAAAATATCAGCGTTTGGAAGGATCCCGCATTTGAAGGGGTTAAGGCCGTCTTCTCTCAACTCTCTTCGGGAGAGGTTGATGTTGATAGAGGAGATTACTTAATGAGAGATGCCATACTGGCCGGAACTAGAATGGGGCTTTTCGATTACGAAAGGCTATATTCGCTGATAGCACTAGTACCATGGAACGGTAGTTATAAACTAGCAGTAATAGACAAAGGAGTACCGACCATAGAGAGTATGTTGCTTTCGAGGTTTTACATGTATGAGAACGTATACACACATAAGACTAATTTGCTTTATACATCTATAGCATCAAGGCTTATGGCCAAATGGCTTATGGAAGGAAAGATGGAGAAAATCTGGGAGATCTACAACAGTCCCGATTTCGTTTCTTTTGATGATTTCAAGTTCTATAATTTGTTGTTATCTGAAAAAGATCTTATAGAGTTCAAGGAAATAATCATGAATAGGAAGCATGATTCATTACACAGGTTCGAGATCGTTAACACAACTATAAACGGTGACATAGACCTTTTCAAGACAAATCCTTATGAAATATCTGAGATTAGAGAAGTTATCAAGGAAAATCCACATATACTAGTATATGGTGCCAAAGTCAAGATATTCAGTAAGGAAGGAATAATGATATTCAATAGGAGAAAAAGGGATATTAAAAATGTAAACGAAGTATCGACTATAATAAAGAATTTAAGTGGTGTTACTCACATTAAACTCTACGTTGCATCAACCTCGAAGGAATGGGATTTTGCTGAGGAATTGGCAAATCTCCTCCAAAGGAAATTACGTGAAGGTATGGGAGAGGTCCAAAGTAGCACCATTAATAGAAAAAGCATTTGATGATGAACTTTCATTACACGATATTTATGTCCTCTTAAGGGATGGTGAAGTCTGGGCTCTCGGCTCTGCCGCAAATAGTTTAAAAAGACGTATGTACGGCAATGTATGCACATATATAAAAAACATGATACTTAACTATACAAATGAATGTGTTGTAGAGTGCAAGTTTTGTGCATTTTACAAGTCTCCAGGAAAAGGCTACTTCTACGATCCTTCTTTTGCTGCCAAGCTCGTGAAGAACGTGTATGAGAAATATAAAATAAGACAAGTACTCATTCAAGGCGGTGTTAGCCCGAAGATAAACATAGAATATTTTGAAGACATGTTCAAACTGATAAAGAAATTTTCTCCAAAGGTTTCAATTCATGCCTTAAGCCCAGTAGAGATAGACTTCCTTTCAAGAAAACACAAGATGAGTTACAGAGAAGTTTTAGAAAGACTAAAGGAGGCTGGAATGGACAGTTTACCGGGCGGAGGAGCAGAACTTTTAGTGGAGAGAGTGAGGAGAATCATAAGCCCTAGGAAGATAGGTGTGGACAAATGGATAGAAATAATACTTACAGCACATGAACTGGGCATACCTACTTCGGTAACTATGATGTATGGACATGTAGAGACGATAGAAGAAAGGGCGATCCATATTTACCGTCTAAGAGAGATTCAAAAAAAGAAAAAGGGGAGCTTAGCATTTATCGCATGGAATTTCGAACCGGGCAATACAGTACTTGCCAAGGAATACAATATCAAATATCCTCATGGAGGCTACGAACTCTTAAAGATAGTATCGGTCGCACGACTAGCATTTAAAGATTGGATACCGCACATACAAGCTGGTTGGCTAACAGTAGGAAAAGATGTCGCCCAGCTGGCTTTGAATCATGGAGCTGATGATTGGGGAGGCACCTTGTACAGTGAGAAGGTAATACCAGCAACCGGTCTAAGGATAAGGTTTCCTACTGAAAAAGACATTCGGAGATGGATCGAAGGTGCTGGATGTATACCTAAAGAGAGGGACTCTATGTATAGGGTGATAGAATGATATTGGTTGGGCTGGTTTCTGGAGGTATGGACTCCGCTACCGCCTTTGCGGACGCTATTGAAAGATTTAAACCAAGTAAGAAGATCGCTCTAACTGTGCTATACTCGCAGAGACACGCCAAGGAGATTGAAGCAGCTAAGGCCATAGCTAAGCATTACGGTGCAGAACACATTATAATAGATGTATCAAACGTATTTATGACAGTTAGAGAAGCTAGTGCATTGCTCGAAGCACCTCTACCAAAGGCAGAAGAAGTGATACCCGGACTCGTTCCAAGGACGTATGTACCCCAAAGAAACCTACTCTTACTATCGGTAGCTGGAGCAGTTCTAGAAGGGTACATGTTAAAAGAGAACGATGTAGAAGGGATAATATCTGTGGGCTTCCATAGGACTGATTATGCACCGGGAGAACCCGTTTATCCAGACACTAGACCGGAGTTCGTAAGAGCAGTTGAAAAAGCACTCAATGAAGGTTCAGCTATAGTTTTTAATGCTAGAGTCAAGGGTATCAGCGCCTCAATAAGAATCTATGCACCGTTTATAGACAAGAAGAAAAGTGATGTAGTTAGAAGAGCTATTGAACTGAAAGTGCCATTAGAACTCACGTGGACGTGCTATAGAGGTGGTGAAAGGCCTTGTGGCGAATGCCCGGCTTGCGTAACTAGATTAAGGGCGTTCATGGAAGCGGGTATCCCGGATCCTCTAACAGACAGATACGAGAAGCTCCCTCCGTGGTATGAAAAATGGTTAAGAGAAAAGGGGTGGCGATGACCGAGAACCCGAGTACTGAAAGAATGATTGCTCCTAGTCCAGGGGGAGCCTTGTGTTGGCTTATTGACTTGGCCTTCGCCACAATCTTGTTCAAGTATCCTCTAAGCTTGTTAGTTCCTTTTCTCACAAATCCTCTTCTGGGTGTGGTACTTTCGATAATTGATCTTAGGGACACTCCTTTGGCATTATTACCTATACTTTACAACGCATATCGATTAAAAAAGAGAAAAAGCGTGTGCTGGCCTGTTTGGAGGGGTCTATATTGTTGCTGGAGAGGTGAAAGACCTTGGATATACGTATTGTTGCGATACTGATACTGCTTGCTCTACCAATATTAGCCCAGGGTCCATTTACAAATATACCGCTAAATCCGAAGGTATTCAACGAGATCTTCTCGAGGATAATGGAATATAGAGATATGTTAATAAAATGGTTGCAACAGAACTCTCTCTATATATTTATGGCCATTAGTTCAATGCCTATGCTTATATTCATGTATTTTGATGCAAAACTAATATTTAGGACCCTCCGCGACTTAACAACCTTAATAGTTAGGAGAAAGCAATTACTGCCAATAGAGAAAAAATGGTATATATGGAGAATAGGTATGAGAGTCGTAGGTATAGTAATTTTGAGTATTCTAGTACTACTTAACGCTGGTGCTTTGGCATGGATGGGACAGTTCAAGAACCTCAAGGACATGTTCGCAGCAATGGAGAAGTTGAGGAGGGAAGAGAATCCACTGAAAATCATTCAGACCTTACTAGAGTCGCTGAGGAGGCGTTGAGGAGGCTCAAAAAGAGATATGGTGACGTCTTTAAGTACGAAAGAGAATTCATAGCATACTATGTTAAAAAACACTATGGCGATCCCTTCTCTGTTCTCGTAGCCGTAATTTTGTCTCAAAACACCACGGAAAAGAATGCATTCGAAGCATGGTTTTCGCTAGAGAGAGGTCTAGGAAGAGTAACACCAGAGAACGTGCTCAAAGCTGGAGTCGAAAAGATTGAAGAACTCATACGGAAGGCTGGACTTCAGAAGCAGAAGGCCAGAGCAATCTATGAGGCTGCTAAAAAATGGTTCGAACTCGAGAAAGCAATTCGTGACGGTCATCCAGAACCATTACTGAGGATAAAGGGTATAGGAAGGAAGACTGTTGACGTAGTAATGATGAGTTTTGGTCATAGAGCATTTCCAGTTGACACCCATATTAAGAGAGTTGTACAGAGACTTGAATGGGCTTCTGGCAATTACAAAAGAATATCCGAAAAGCTCAAGGAATTGTTTGCTGGAAAAGAGATGGAAGCACATATGTTGCTGATTCTTCATGGTAGGAGAACTTGCAAGGCCAAAAAACCTGATTGTGCGGGGTGTCCCTTGAGAGATCTATGTCCTTATGCTGGTGGCTTGGGTACAACTACTGCTTTGACGGGGCCTTCTGGACCCGGTAAATAGAGCAACTTTGACTTGTATATTTCAACTCTCCTTATCGGGTATATCTTTCTAGCTCTCAAGGCAATTTCCTCTGCAAGATCGCCAAAGAGCATAGCATTTATTGCTTCATCTAGGGTCATGCTAGGTATCATTTCTTCTACTACTTCCTTCTCTATTTTCCTTATAGCTTTCTTTTGGCTGGTCTTGCACCTATATGCGGTAAAGGCGTCAACGGTAACCCTTAACCCATATCCATCTTTGGTCCATACATCGAATATACCTTCAACCTTGGAGCTCTTCCTTCTAGTTAGGCTTCTTATATAATCCCTGGCAAGTTCATGGCCCTTGAACCTTGTCATTACTCTTAGGTTATTTGGATCTACATCTATTATCTGGAGGTATACATGTACATGAACGTAGCTGAAGTCACCTGTTATGTCATACAGAGTGGTATCAACGGTCCTCCCTATCAGCTTCCACGGTTCGTCAGCTGGGGTGTGACCTACACTCACATTGTTGAATACATCAGGAGTAATTATTTCATACCATTGCTTAAGTTTCCACTTATCCTTAATTCCGACCCTCCTTCTACGGGCTGACAACTTTAGCGTCCCCGCTGGACCTTCCTCAACTCCTTTTTAACCGCTTCAGCGAGGGAGACCTTCTCGAGAACATCATCTATAGCATTCCTAAGCTTTAGGACTGAGGAACCTTCAAAGAAGTACCTTAATGTGCTACCTTTTAATTCGGAACGGTACTTCAGTCCTTCAACGGGTACGTCATCTGGTTTGAGGATCTTATATAGGGCATTGGCATCTTCGTCAATTATTTTTAGATCTATTTTAAGCCTCAAGCAAGGCTTTAAGTTCTTTTCCTTTTTCATCTTCTTTCACCAAAGATCCTCCTTCAAGTCTCCACCCTAAGGCTGAAGCCTTCCTTATTAAGTATCCTATATCAAGACCTGCCCTTTTAATCGAGTCAACAGGTATTATAGTTCTGGATTCGGCATTGAAGGCCACTAAGGTTCCTGCATCGGAAGCGTATCCCAAATCTCTAATCATTCTGTAAGTTAACGTAGGTGAAGGAGGAGAAGATGTAAAAGAGTACACTATGGCCTTCTTACCTACACCATTTATGAGTTTTGCGTTAAGTAGTGAAGCTGGCACCTCGTCTCTAGCAAACACTATGTTTTTCTGGTATAGTTCTTCCATTCTATAGTAATGAGTTGACATGGAGGGCAATAGGAGTACGTGGAAAGGGCTCAAGTCAATGACTGTTAAAAATACAAAGCTACCTTGCTTGAAACCGTGAGTCAATAGCTTAGGTAAGCCATATTCAGTAACTGCTTCTTCGGTGAGTTCGATCCCCTCAAATATTATCTCTATAACATCACGTTTCCTCTTGCTTATGTTCTCTAGGGACCTTAGTAATAAATTTATAAAATTAGCTAGTGTATCTTCTCCTTCTTTTGTTAAATCATTTATTGTCGTTGTATCATCAATCTCTAAGTCATTTACCTTAAAATATTCACACGTTTTAGATGGATTAGCAGAAAACGTTAAGAAGAAGGGTATTGCCGTGTACGCTACTGAGTAACAAATAGGTAATGACTTCCATTTATATAACGAAAACGTTATGTCCTTCACTAGTATTCCACTCATCATTAGGTTTTGTATTATTAATTCTTGGAGACCTCCCCATACGTCTCTTTCCATCACGTAAGATGCAACTATGGAGAAGAGTTTGTATTCCTCTTTGACAAGGTACAACTCTTCCAGTAGCTTTATTACTACAGCGCTGGGGTTGGGCTCATTGACCCAAAAGGTAACATTATTACCGTCCACTCGAGGGGTTGTAGGATATATCTCAAGAGTGGGGGCCTTCCTCTTCGATACTTTAGCATCTATGGATACTAGGGGAGACTCATCATCTGGTTGAGCTATAGGTGCTATGTCCACTATTGCCGTGATACCTTTCTCTTCTAGAGTTAATTGAAGCTGGGAGGCAGCTATCAAGTCTTCAAAAACGGGGTAAGTAAAGATCCTCGCATAGCCATACTCCTCAACTTCTTTGAAGAAGTTTTTGGCTGCGTCTAGTACCTTCTTTGCCGCTTCGTTGGCTTTGAGGAAAGATTCTAGGCTAAGCTCCGGACTCGAAGAGCGCTGAGTACTGTTGGACAAGTAGCCTCGCCCTCTCTGGGTCATACTTCCAATCTGGCGGTAGCTTACCAACCCTCTTATAATACTTGACAAGCCTCCTTATCTTAGATTCTATCTCCATGAGGCCCCTAGCTGAATGTCTGTCCTTGGGATGCTCGGCCAGATGGGCTCTGACCCTAACGGCCCTCTTCATTAGGTGGAAAAGGTCTTCCGGTATTGGCAACGATATGCCCTCTTCTTCCATTACTTTTACTAGCTTCTTGCCTAGTATAGGCTTTACCAAGGGTACCGCGAACTGATCCCTAAGGATTATGCCTATCATCGAGGGACCGTATCCCTTTTTATGTAGTTCTACTATCATTGCTCTGATCTCTTCTTCACTAAATTGTAACCATCTGGGTGGAGTATTCCTTACTGGGCGCTTTGAGTGAGATTTACCTTTTTCCTTCTTCTTATTCATACTCTGCTACCCGTGCAGAGCTACTTGCGATAGCTAAAAATTTCACCTTTGCACACTAACGTGCTCTCTGACAACATCTGCTAGTCTCTCGATGGCTACCTTGATCTCCTCTTCGCTAGGATAGCTGAAGTTAAGTCTCATAGTATTCCTACCGCTACCGTCTATGTAGAACGCGCTGCCGGGTACGTATGCCACACCCGCACTCAATGCTTCGGGTAACATCTCTTTCGTATCTATGCTCTCATCTAAGTAGACAAATATGAAGAGTCCCCCGACCGGTTTGGTCCACTTTGCCATATTATCCATATATTCTTCAAGCGCTTGTAACATCACATCTCTCTTCCTCTTATATGCTTCTCTAACTTTAGGAATATGCTCGTATACGATACCTCTGCGGATGGCCTCTGTTGCTATAAGTTGGTTAAAAGTGGGTGTGTGGAGGTCGGCATTCTGTTTAGCTATTTCCAATGCGTCTATTATATCTGGATGCGCGGCAACCCATCCCAAACGAAGACCTGGTGCAAGTATTTTGCTAAACGTGCTCGTATATATGACTCTATATTTGTCCATACTTCTAAGTCTCTTAAATTCAACGTTTTCAAACATGAAGTGACTATAGGGATCATCTTCGATAATCAAGAAGTCATATTCTTCTGCTAATTCGAGTAGATGTGCCCTTCTTTCATTGCTCATGCTCACGCCAGATGGGTTCTGAGCCGTAGGAACGGTATAGACTACTTTTACTCTTTTCCTCTCAGCTTTCAGTTGCTTTAACTTCTCCTCTAGAATATCGGTCCGCATTCCTTCATCGTCTATAGGGATTCCGTCAAAGGAGGCTCCTACCGCTTTGAAAACATTAATTGCCGCTAGGTATGTAGGTTTTTCAACTATTACCAAATCACCAGGGTTAACCAGTATCTGGGCAAGTAGGTTCAACGCCTGCTGACTGCCCGAGGTTACTATTATATTGTAAGGTCTTTCCCCCGGCGTACCCGTTTTCTCCATGAAGTCTACTATCTCCTTTCTAAACTCTCTTAGTCCCCTTGTAACGCTATACTGAAGTGCCCTACTCCCATACTCCTTTATTATGTAGGATGAAATCTCGGCAAGCTCTTCGGTCGGAAAATATTTGGGATCAGGAAGCCCTCCGGCCAAACTTATTACATTCTTCCCTTCCGTGAGCTCCAGTATCTCCCTTATCTCAGAGGATTCCATGAGAGTTACTCTATCAGCAATAAACGACTTTATATCTAGCAATAACTCCCACCCATCTCCCCCAATAAGAAGGGAAGTACATAAGGGTTTCTAGCTATATTATGAATAGCACGAAAACGTGTTTTTGAAGTTCAGGCGTTGTTCCGTATAAGCTCTTCTAGTATCTTTTGAGTAACCTCTAATCTTCTTTGAAGCTCTGCTAGTGCACCTTGTATTTCGAGTTCCTTTAGTATGGTTTTTCCCTTATCGGTTAGTTTGTATCTACCATTTTCATCAACTTCCAAGAGTTCTTGGTCCACGAATCTCTTTAACATAGGATAAACAGTGCTCTTAGGAGGGATCCACAGACCTCCGCTTAACATCTTTATTTCCTTCAGTATATCGTAACCATTCTTGCCTTCTTTTGAATCGGCTAAGGATTTGAGTATGTATATTCCTAGTGGGTTAAAAGTATAATCAACGCCACCAAATCTCACTTTCACTTCGAGTAATTTTCTCATTATTCATTCACCATGCTTAATAGGATCTTAACCTTAAATACATTTTCGAAAATGGAATTACTGTATTAGAACCATCATAATAGACTCAATTATATACATTCAATAGCTTTTATGATATGCTTTTCGGTGGTGTTTCTCTATGTTGAAGGCAATAGTCATACAAATGATGATTGAAGATGGCAATGTTAAACATAACTTAAAGAGGTTGGAAAAGTTTATAGAACTGACAGAAGGGGACATTTATTTAACGCCCGAGCTTTCACTAACCGGCTTCAAAGGTTTACTGAGTGAAGATGAAGTACTAAAGATGGCTGGAAACCTACCGTGCGTAGGGTTAGGGTTTAGAGAAAGAGATGGCGATAAGAAATACAACACATATCTCATATCATGCAACGGCAAACTTGTATACAAAAGAAGGAAGCATATGTTGTTTAAACCGATGCAAGAACACGAAGAGCTAGAGAAAGGCGGACTTCCCGAGCCATTTGAGTTGAAAGGTATAAGGTTAGCCGTAAATATATGCTATGAACTTCGTTTCCCTGAGCTATTTTGGCCCCTCTCCAAAGATGTCCATGCTTTCATAGTTCCTGCTGCGTGGCCCAAAGAGAGGATCAAAGCTTGGCGAAGTTTGGTTAGAGCTAGGGCCATAGAGAATTTCGTTTACGTACTAGGCATTAATCGTTGGGGTAAGGGAATTTTTGGTCCTTTTGGAGGAAATAGTTTAGGAGTGTATCCCAATGGTAATGAGATAATGCTTTCAAGTGGTGAAGGTATTGCTGCTATAGAGATAGATCCTTCTATCGTCACGAAAGCTCGTGAATTTCCCGCTTTTGGAGATAGAATCATGCTAATGCGCTCAGGAGTTTCTGCCTATCACTTTCATATAGGCTAAGCAAGGCCTTAGTTCCTATGAGTTCGATTTTTAATTCATCGTCTTCATTAGCTAGAGGCTCTAAGAGTTCCGCCTTTCTCTTTAATATTTCTATCTCTTTTTCCACTTTTTCAAGTTCCATCAAGAGGAACTTAGTTACATCAACCATGTTCCAAACCCATTATGTCTATAGTTTACTATTCTCCGAAAAATATCGAGATATCGATAATAGTATAGTATTATTTGCTCCCCATATTTCTCCTTCTCAGTATCTCGGCTACTGCTCTCCAAACGTTAATACCGTTCCTAACCATACCCTCAAGGTCATTCCATTCTCTTCTACTAACCTCTTTGAAGACCATCTCTACTTTACCGTTACTTAAGAATTTTCCCGAGACCCTTACGTACTTCTTTCCTTGTCTCTCAGCAAAAGCACCACAATAGCTTATCATACATAACGTAGGCTTCTTCCTACCTAAGGTACAGTTCTTCCTCTTGGAGTTATAGAAGACACATTGCGAGCCCTTCCTAGTATCTAACCGATATATGGTTTCGACACTTCCATCAACAAGTCTTATTTCTTCTGAAGGTTTATTCCTTATTTCTATTCCCATACTCTCTGCTTCCGACTTCATGATAACTGCACCACTGTTCTTCTCACAACACTGGCCACAACCCTCTATGCACACCATCTTGTATCCGTATCTAACCTCGCTAGGTGTAAGTTCTATGAAAGCTTGGGGATCGGCTTCTCCAATCCTCTTAAACACAGCGGTATACATCTTTTTTGACGGGATATAGTACGTACCAATGTAGAACTTCCTCACTAAAGAAGCTTGCTTTATTAACCAGTAATCATATGCTTTACGACCTGTAGGATGCTTTAACGCGTAGTACATACTTTATCCCCTTGGGACAGTATAGTGGAGTATATCAACCAAACCCTTAGTAGCTAGGAATGATGCCCTCGCGCCATCCAATTCCCCTACTTCGTTTTTCCTCAATTGTATCCTTTTAGAAAACACTTCCAAGTCGAAACTGACATTTGCCTTAACGGTGACTGTGTAATCTTTAAAAGGACTTAGGTTAACCGTGTACTTGAAATTCCTTTCTATCCTCTTTACCAATAACATACTTTTTCTATTTAGAGATCCCGGAACTCTCATGAGTCTACTAGTATCAACAGTTACTTGCGAATCTATCTCTATTCTCGCTAAACTTATAGCTTTCTCTAGTATGTCTTTAGGTTTCTCTATTTGACCCCACAGCTGGACGCTTGGAGGTAGCAATTTTTCTAGTTCTTCGCCTACCCTACCCCTCCAACCGGGATCATCGGACATGGGTATTATACAGTCCTTTTTCAAGCAGAAGTTTTCTTCTTTCAATTGGTTTCCTAATATAAAGTCCGCTATTTCTCTTCTCACATCGCTTCCGAATTCATCATATGGAGTGTTCCTTGCTATGACGTGGAAGCCTCTATTCCCCGAGAAATGTATTTCAGTGAACTCTCTATTTACGCCTAGATATCTTTCCAAAACGTGCACCAACTTCTTGGCTAAGTAAAATCCTTTCATTATACACTTTTCTGATATCAATTGTAAAGGTACCCCTTCACAGTTTTCTTCGATTGGGACAACACTATTATCGCATATTTTTAGGTTAGGTTTACATTCTTCGAAATGGTCAACGTCTATATCGAATTGTAAGTCTGCTCTTAGCCAACCTTTTGAATCCATACTTGGAGCGTCTGGTATCTCATAAGTAGCTGTAGACAAATAGACGTCTACCGCCTCTTTGGATAGGATAATTTTCTTCATTTCTTCTATATCATTCACTGACATGTGTCTTATCATTCTGCCATCGAACGTTTGAATAGCTAATTCTCTTTTTTCAAAATCGTCCGGAAGTTCAAAACATGCCTTCTTGTAGTAGCTCTTTACCATTAGTTTTAACTTGTTATTCGAGTCTTGGCGCGACAAGGTATAGGAGCCTCCCGCCACCACCTATTTCAAACGTCGCTTGTAATGGCATATCATTTCCGAGTTCTAAGCTGACCTTATCGGCAACTTGAGAAACGTTGCTTACGTAAGTTAGATATTCTATGCTATATGACGATTTCACGCTTTCGTTGACTTCTTGTTCTAATATAACACCAGACTCTTCCGGAATTATAACTTCCGCATAACCCAAGTCACTTCTTGCCTCAACCCTCAGAGTTCCGGGCTCTAAATGGAAGGTCACGGTGTCAGCTATAGTTTCCAAATCCTTTACTAGTTCTCTATACGCATCAGAACGTATAACTACTTTGTTTTCGAATTCTATGTCGGGTTCCGGTATCTCCTCTTCTGCGACGTCTAGTTGAGGTAGGGTAAACTTCCTCTCACCATGTCCGATGAATACGATGCTGTACGTACTTTCTCCTATATGGATAGATATCTTATCCTCTTTAGTAGCCCTTCTTACGACCCTACCCATCTCCTCTAAATTGACGCCAAAGTTAGCTTCGTTTTCAACATCGAAAGTCTCGAAAGCGTCTGCTGGTATAAAGAAGTCTATTAGCACAACCTTTGCTTCGTCCATTGTCCTTATTCTGAATCCTTCATCGTTCACGTGCACTACTGTTTCCTTTACTACCTTTGAGATGCCCGTAATGACATACTTCCACACTCTAGCATCAAAGAACGTCAGTTCCAAACGTTTACCCCACATTAATTGGACGAAAGAAGTATCTTAAAGAGGGAGGCTTCTAGACCATATAGGATGGGTCTATCGGTATCCTAATTCTCTGTCCTACCATATTGACTACGTCGTCTTCCATTTTATCAATAATTGACATAATATCTGTTGTTTTTACTTCTAATTGATCTCTCTTCTTGTTTTTGAAATTCCAAGGTCTTGCCACAACAACCCCTTTCTTGGCCTCTCTGCTTCCAATGTAGATCAGCAAAGGTGGTTTTATTGTGCTCTCTATCCTTCGTACTTCCTTTGACAAGCTAGTCTTGCTGACGTCAATATCGGCGACCCTAATCTCGTTTTCCTTTAACTCCATCAATACTTCTTGGGCTAACTTATCTATTTCCGAATCAACTTCCCCACCAGATTTTATCTTTATAATTAATGCTTGGATCGGTGCCAATGCGAAAGGCAATCTTCCCTTAAACATTTCCAAGTATATCCCTAGAAATCTCTCAAGAGAGCCCAATAGTGCTCTGTGTACCATATAGAGGTTCTCTACATTGTGGGTTTCTTTAATCAAATCTATTAGCTTAAACCTCTTAGGTAAGTTAAAGTCGAATTGGGCAGTACCTATCTGCCATTCTTTTCCATCCTCCTCATAGACTACTATATCCATCTTAGGGCCATAGAAGGCTGCTTCTCCCTCTTCAGCGAAGAACTCTATTCCATGCTTCCTCTTGACTTCCTCTGCTGTTTTGTAGAGAACTTCTTCTGCGAATTCCCATTGCTCTTTCTCGCCCATAAATTCAGTACCTATCTTGCTCTTATCCGATAAACTAAGCCTTAGCTTAACGCTTTTTGAGGTAACCGGAATATGAAATACTTTTTCGTAAACTTCCTTCATCATATCAAACACTTCAATTATAGAGGGGAGTACGTGTTCCTCAGGCGCAAATATATGCGCATCGTCTTGAGTAAATGCTCTTACTCTTAGTAGTCCTCTGAGAGCGCCCGCGATTTCATATCTGTGTACCTTACCTAACTCGAACATCTTAAATGGCAATTTGACGTGCGACCTGTATTTTTGTAACAAGTTCATCAGTATCAGTATATGAAATGGACAATTCATGGGTTTTATAGCGTATTCGTCACCCTCTATATTAACCAGAAACATATTTTCACGATAATATTGTAAGTGACCACTTACCTCGTAAAGCGTTGTTCTGGCTATTATAGGTGTCTCTACTAGATAGTACCCCTTCATCACATGATATCTTTTCAATATTTGACCTAAAGCCTCTCTAAGTACACTACCTCCTATACTAAAAAGAGGGTTTCCAGCTCCCACGTAGTAACCATATTCTTTACCAAGCATTGGGACTGGTGTTGTTGATTTTATTGCTATGTCGAGTTCCATTGCATAGTCCATATGGTCTTTCTGGCGCAAAGCTCTTTGCCCTATGCTC
>JALWJF010000147.1 GCA_027081755.1 Desulfurococcales archaeon
GCACAGAACCTTATTGCCCTCGGCATTTCCTTACCAGTCTTAGCTTTCCTCTTGTAAGTGTCGAGCCTTGCCCTCGTCCTTATTACCAGTTTGGACATGAACAATATATAATCTGCCAGGCGGTCCAGTCTTTGTATATACACTTCGCTAGCGTTTGAGGCAACCCTAACCATCTTTCTGGACAAGTCCAACAACTCTAAAGGAGGTTCCTTACCCACGTTATCTACTATGGTCTTTATAGTATTGACGTAGTCCTTCCTATCGGTATTGAACCTCAAGGCGGATTGGATGGTAGCAGTATAGTAGCCCTTGTAGGCTTCCACCCAGTTCTTTATGCTCCACTCCGCTAGATGGCCCCTCATCGGAGGTTTGCCCATACCTATTATTGGGTAGACTCTGAACATGGTCTCCTTTTGCCAGTTCCACAGCTTTAGGAGGCCCGTCCTGATGCCTATAGAGCTGGCTATGTGGCCGCTATGTATGGCCGAGTCGCTCTTCCCCATAAATATTCTGAATTCCTTTTCGAACAACCCTATTTCCTTTATTAGGGCTATCCTCAAGCTTTCGACTATTTCATCTATGTGGGATTGGGACTCGGCGGTCTCGAAGAGAGGTATAAGCCTAATCCACTCTTCCAAGCGATAGGAGAACTCCTCTGAGACAAGCCTCTCTACCCTAAGTATCCTTCTCTGGACCTCTGCTATTTCTAAAGTGTTAGCTGACATAGGCAATACTATGTACTTTATGGCGTTGGAGTTAAAGTACATCTGGGAGTACATGTTAGCTGTAACTGCTGCAGTTATTGCCAGTAAGTGTCTGTCCTTATCCTCTAGCTTGGGGTTAGGTACCCTAGGAGTAATTAAGAAGTCCTCTCCAGGGACTATGTCGTAGTTCTTGCTTTCTTCAATTATGTCCCTCATCTGGTTGTATGGAGTGGCTTTGCCTTCGTAGTCAACCATCTTTTCGTCGCAACCTCTCCCTCCCCTTTCTAAAGGTAGCACGTCTTGTATGGCCTCTTCAACTTCATCTTGGGGCATTAGGACCACTGTACTGTCGGGATGTTGCGTTGCCATAAGCTTGGGGACCTTCACTCTTCCCTACCCTAAACGAGGACGAGCACAAAGGAGGTATATATCCGCTAGGCATGTATAAAGACACGACTATGTTAGGGGAACCGTTGCGGAGATGCTTATGGGTATGGTTACATTGTAGTTTCCATGGCTTATCTTGTTCCAAGCAATGAACAGCTCTGTCGCTATTGCCAGTATGTTAAAGATCATCCACACCACGGCAATTATGTAAAGTATGTCGGTTAAGGTCAAACCTCTCCTAAGCTTCATCTCTTCACCCAGAGGTTTGAGGTGTGAAAGTCAAAAATTATTCTTCTTTTATTACGTGTATGGCTAGGTCTGGGCATGTATAGTCGCACAAGTGACAACCAGTACACTTGCTGGGGTCTACCACTTCCACTACCGGATAGCCTTGGTAGCCAAAGCGGTTGCTCATCCTAAGAACTGGTTTGTCCACCTTCCCGCTCTCGAACAAGTTGGTTATTGGGCACACCTTAACGCACAACTCACATCCCTTACAGAACTCCTCTATTACCTCTATCCTCCACTTGGCCATCAAGCCTCACCCCTCCCAATCTTTAGTCCTTCTCTAAATGCCTTGATATTTAATTCTGCCTTCTCTCCGAACCTTTCTTTAATGATCCCCTCCACAACATTCGGATCCGCTAGGCTTAGCCTGGCGACCAATGCGCCCAGCATTACCATGTTAGCAGCTCTAACATTTCCTAACTTCCTAGCCACACTGGAGGCTGGCACTTTAATTACGCTGAAGTCTCCCTTAGGTTCATCCTTTATCACGTCAGAATTTATCACTGCTACGCCTCCTTTCTTTATCTTGTTTATGTACTTCGGATAAGTCTTTGGAGCCATAAAGACCGCTATGTCTGCATACTCGAAGACGGGATACTCTATTGGTTTGTCGCTTACCCTCATTTCCGCAGTGCTCTCTCCGCCGGAGATGAAGGTGTCGAAGTTCTGTATCATTGTGGCGTATTTCCCTTCCCTAACCAATGCGGTTCCTAATATCTTGGCCATTGTGAGTATTCCTTGACCTCCTATTCCAGTTATTCTAACATCTTGAATCATCTTCTCACCCCCTCAGCTTCGTATAACTTTTCAACGTATTCGGGTGCCTCATATTCTACGAACTCTCCCACTAAAATGGGCTTCCCGAACTCTATAGACGCGTCGTCCAAGTGCTTCTCTCCTCTCACGACCTTGCT
>JALWJF010000148.1 GCA_027081755.1 Desulfurococcales archaeon
GGTTTATTTGAACGGGAACGAACCTTCTAGAATTGAGGCAATGTTGAAGTGGTTGAAAGAACGGAAAAGGAACTAAAGGTTCATCCTTGTTAAATGATGTGGAAGTTATGTGAAAGGATAAAGTTTGTAGCTGAAGAACTATCAAACATTGTGACTAAGCGTAATTATCTTAATATTCTTAATTACAAGCTACATGAATGAGTTGGAAGAAAAGCGAGGCTTGCAGACGGCCTTAACATTCTTATTAATGTTTTAGCCCGCCCCTTTTCGGGGCCAAACAAATGATAAGGGGTAGGGTGGTAGCAAAGCTTGGAGATAACATAGATACAGATATGATAATTCCTTTTAGGTACAAGGCGAAGACCACGGACTATTACGAACTAGCAAAACACGTATTTGAAGACTTAGATCCAGAGCTTGCAAAGAAGATTAAGCCCGGTGACGTCATAGTTGCTGGAAAGAACTTTGGTATGGGGAGTTCCAGAGAGCAAGCACCAATAGCAATAAAATACTCTGGGGTGAGCGCAGTAATAGCTAAGAGCTTCGCAAGGATATTCTTCCGGAATGCAATAAACATAGGCTTACCGGTAATAGAGGCGCCCGAGGCTGTGGAAAAGACGGAAGAAGGTGATGAATTGGAAATAGACTTGGAGAAAGGAATTATAAGGAACTTGACCAAGGGCTGGGAGGTTAAGTTCAAGCCCTATCCCAAGATGCTCATGGACATAATGAAAGAGGGCGGAATTTACGAACGCGTTAAAAAACACGGCAAATTCCCGTGGGAGTGAGCCATGGTTAAGCACGGCGTGATAACCGTCGTGGGGAAGGACAGAGTAGGCATCGTAGCCGGGATAGCAAACCTTCTCGCAGAAAATAATGTCAACATAATAGACATCTCCCAAACGGTGCTAAGAGGAATGTTTGCAATGATAATGGTAGTTGACCTCTCAAAGAGCAAGGTTAGCACTGAAGAGCTAAGGGAAAAGCTAAAGGAAAAAGGAAGAGAGCTAGGGGTTGATGTAGCCTTACACTCAGCAGAGCTTGTTGAAAGTTTAGAAAGGATCTAAATAGCATCTGACCTATATTCTAGGATCGGGAGCAAAATTTGGGAAAACCACCGTTCACCCTTGAATACGACGGCAAGAAACTTATCATAGACTCGGAAATTGAAGGGAAGGCCAAAATAAGGATAGGCGAGAGCGAGTTCCCTAGGGAGATCAAAAGCGGAAGGAACGAGATCCGAATAAGCACTGGAAACGCCGTTATATTTGGCGCTCCCCTAGAAGTATGTAATGAAAATTACTGTAAGGAGATCCATGTCCCCATAGGTACCGACCTAGCCCTATGCGATGAGGAGAACGATATCCTTTTTGCTAGGACTGGATTAGGCGTAGCAAAAGTAGTGCCACACCCCAGCTCCCGCTCGTCCAGAATAATCCATTCGTTCTGGACCCTAGAAGACATTGTCGGAATAGCCCTTGGAGAAGAGAGCGTTGCGGTATCCTATGGCTTCTCAGTTTCAATATATAACTTGAAGAAGAATAAAGTCGTAAGGACGTTTGGCAAGTGGGATGACAAAGTAGACGTTAGCTACTGCTGTGGTAAGTATGCTATCCTCCACAATTCTGAAAAAGTCTACATAGTGGATGAGATGGGGAAAATCCTCAATAAGTTTAACGTTAAGCCCGTCTTCGGAGGTACAATCTACGCTAACGAGGAGGGAGTGATAGTTTGTAATGATGGTTGTGCTCTCTATGACTTTGATGGTAGACTCAAGTGGTCATTCATAAACCTCGGTTTGGAAGTAGGTGAGATCACCTATGCAAAGGGTCACTGGTATGCAAGCTCCGATGAGGCTCTACTCATAATAAAGAACGGGAACGTAATAAATAAGATTGAAACTGACCATGTCATCTCCCTTAGCGCTTGTGACAAAGCCTTGGCCGTGCTCACTCCCGATGGAGTGTACGTTTACGATATAGCTGAGAAACCTTGGAGACCCGAGCTATTGTGGTCTAAGAGACTTAAGGCAAATGACATAGTTACCTTAAAGGGTTGCCAGTACTTAGTGCTTGCCTCGAGAAACTACATCGAAATATTCGATATAAATGGGAAAAAGATAGAGAGCATCCCAAGGGGAAACGATGTCGAGTACCTCTCACGTCTCGACAACAAGCTCGCTGCTGCTTTGTTGGGGAATAGGGTAGAAGTGATGCTAATAAACGATATGGCAGTGAACGACGAGAGATTCCTCCTGAAGTCGTCCCTCTTCCCTCAAGAGCTTAGAGACGATAGGTACTACGAGTTCGTAGTGAGCAGAGGCATTGGAATCGAAGAGTTACAATTGGCCATAGACTTATCTAAGAAGCACGGAATAGAGCTCGAGAAGATACCGAAGGCATTCCTAATCATTAATTTTGCATTGAAGCAGCCGTTTGGGGAGATATTTAAGCCGCTCATAAACGAGCTGAACGATGAATACATAGTTGAAGCAATAAAGATGTCGAAGCGTGTTAAGAACGAATTTGAAAGAATAAGGCACCACAAGGGCATATCAAAGGACATACTGGAGAAGATAAGATCATTGAGGAGTGAGATAGAAGGACTGGTTACCAAGAGGGCATGTACGGCATCAGATTTGGTTAAGAAGGTAGCTACTTCTAGAGACCTAGAGGAGTTCGTAAATAACGTGAAGGAACTAGTAAATAGGTTCGGAAAAGAGTGGAGACCCGCTCTTTCTAGCTGCCTAAAGGCCGAGATAGCACAAGAGCTGGGCTTGTTTGACACTTATCGCGCCTTAAAGGAGTACGAAGAAATCCTAGAAGCTGTAATCCCTCAGTAGGGCTTATATTAATGCCTTTAGTAGTCACAAAGGAAAAAGATGAAGTGCGGGTGGAGGAGTCTCAGAGAAGCCGATGACAGCCTCCTAAGCAGGCTTAAGGGCAAGGTCCTCTTCCTCTCCGAGGAAAGTCCTCCCTATCCGTGGAGGAGACTCAGCCCCTTTGCCTATAGAAAAGTTTTGGGCACCGAATGGGACCACTTAGTGATAGACCTTAGGTACCCCGTTCCGGCAAACGCATTTCCCGCAACCATAGAAACTGTTAAAGCTGGGGGTACCGTTGCATATATCTTAGAAAAGGACTTGAGGGAAGTCTACGGAAAGGAAGGAACGGGTTTCTTTGGCAAGTACTTAAGGGAGGCATTTGATCTGTATGAAGAGAAGGGCAAGTGTCCTCCTTGGAAGCCTCCCACGGACTTGACCAAAGAGCAGAAGAGAGCTATGAAGAAGTTGGGAAAGCTAATAGTATCTAACTTGAGGGTACTGGCCGTAATAGGGGACAGGGGAAGGGGTAAGAGCGCCTTACTTGGAGCTATGGCCTCTTCTTTGGTGAGCGAGTACGAGGTAAAAAGGATAGAGGTTACCTCTATTTCCCCAGAGATGCCGAGCTTCTTGAAGATGTTTAAGAGGGAGATGGAGAAAAGGAGAATGAGGTTTAGGATAGAGAGAGCTGGAGAGGAGTGGAGGATCCTCGGACCGGGCTGGAGGGTTGAGTGGGTTCCACCTTCCCAGGCGGGTAGGGGAGGCATAACTATGATCGATGAAGCAGCGGCGATAGGTTTGAGTAGGGTTAGGAGAATAATAAACAAGAGCTGGAGGACTATACTAGCTACAACTGTTCACGGCTACGAAGGCTCTGGGAGGGCTCTAACGAAGCTTTTACTCAGCAACATAAAGGATAAGGAGGTCGTGGAGCTCAAGGAGCCAGTTAGGTATGCCAAGGGAGACCCAGTCGAGGCTTGGCTATACAAGGTCTTCCATCTGGACGCTGAGCCCGAAGCCTCAGAGCCCACCGACGAGCCGAGGGAGGTAAATAGGGAAGAGGTGAGCAATCCACCTTCCATGAGGCCTTATGCCGCTCTCCTCGCCTATGCTCACTATCGATGGGAACCCTCTGACATACAGCTGGTATTGGAACATCCGAGGGGCAAGCTCTGGGAATACCCGGGAAGAGGGGCTCCCGTGGCGGTGGCCTTTACAGTTGATGAAGACCCCCCAGAGGACCCGTGGAAAGTAACAAAAGGAGCTGCCTTGAGCAGACTTCTCTCTAGGATAAAGCCTACGAGGGTTAGGAGAGTCGTGAGGATTGCCGTAGCTCCGGAACTCCAAAGGAAGGGTCTTGGATCGAGGTTGCTTAAGACGTTAGAGGCAGAGGTTACGGGCGCAATATTCTCCAACCACGAGGTCTTAGATTTCTGGCTGAAGAATGAATACAAGGTGATATACGTATCGCCCAAGTTCAACAAGTACACGGGGGAGAAGAACGTCGCCGTGGCTAAGGGAGGAGATGCGGTCTCGACGGCTTCAAGGCTCTTCGTTAAGCGCTTCTTGCTCTCAGCCCATGCAGTATACAGAGACATAGATCCGAAGAAGGCGGTTAAGATGATATCTAACGCGGAAGACGTGCATATAGGCTTGGAGGTTGACGAAGAACTCCTAGAACTCTACCTTCAAGGGAGAATTGAAAGGGAAAGCGCCTTTCCAGCGCTTTACGCGTGTGCGCTGAGTCACTTCAAGGAACTGAGTCCCGCATCCTTTGGCTTCTTAATACAAGGAAAGACCCTTTGGGACTTAGCAGCTTCATATGAGATCAAACCTCAAGAGGTCGAAGAACTGTTGGAAGAAGACTTGAAGTCTTTAGCATTAAAGTGCTTGAAACATATGTCTTCCCAGCTTATACCCAAAGCCTCTTTGGGGGATGACTCCGCGAAATAGCCATCCTTAAGAGTGTAGAACCTTTGGCACAGAAGCATTGCAGCCAAGTCGTGCGTAACGACCAGTGAAATCTCACTCCTCTTCTCAATCTCAATCATTACCTTGATTGCGTTAGCGGGATCCAGCTGAGAAGTGGGCTCGTCCGCCAGCACTCCCTCACATCCCCTTGCTAAGGTCAAGGCTACGGAGACCCTCTGTTTCTCACCAGCACTCAGAGACCCTATCTTTGATTCTAGCTTGTCCCTTATTCCCAATTCTTCTGCTATTTCCAAGAATTTTGATATCATCTTTTTGGGCTCTGAACAAGGGTTAAACTTGCTTTGGTACTCGGCTATGTCCATTGGCGTCGCGTAGGGCGGTAAGTATGGTTCTTGAGGAATAAACGGCCACTTGAGTTCCTTGTTCAAAACCCTTAGGAACGTGCTCTTCCCCAAGCCGGAGGGACCTATTAAGCAGTTCAGACCGCTAGGTAAAACAACTTCTTGTTCCCTCACTATAACTCTATTGTCATACCTCACCTCTTTAATTGCGACCAAACGACGTACCCGTTTATTGCATTGTTAAGGACGACAAGTGCTTTTAGTACGTCCACTAAAAGTAAACCATAAAACGCTTCTTGAGGGTAGAAAATCGCTATTATGCCTAATATGATCCAAGAGGCTATTTGACTGTAGAGGAGCAGTTTAGGGTTCTTGGTCAAAGGAGCCATTATCGGGTTGGCCTCTTTTCCCCTGCCGCTCTCGAGTACTGTCATCGTGGTGTAGAAGTCTGCAGCGGCAAGTATGAAGTACAGAAGGGATAAGATTAGAGCTAAGACCAAGTAGTCCAAAGCATTGCCCTTTATACCCTTGCTCGGGGCTATCCATTTTAAGGGATCCTATTGGAAACCTCCTTCAAGCCTTCTCCCGACGAAGACTTAGAGAGCGCTGCCGACAAGTTCATTTCATATTTAGAGATTTCCAGAAATAATTCAAAGACCGTTAAGAGCTATAGGGTAGCCATAAAGGATTTCATAAAGATAGTTGGGAACAAGAAGGTAAAGGATGTTAAGGCCGAAGACTACATAAAATGGATAAGGTACAGGATGAGGAAGGGTTTTGAGAGAAGCTTAAAAGACGAGAGGGCACAGAAGACAACCCTACATTATTACAGCTTGTTCGTCAAGAATTTCTTAAAGTGGCTGGGTATAGATGGCTTACCAACGGTTCCGAAGCCTAGGAGAGATGTTGTTGAGGCCCTAAAGCCAGAAGAGGTTCAGAGGCTTCTGTCAGCGGCCCAAATGGATCCAATGGACTTCCTCATAGTTTCGTTGCTCTTGGAGACCGGCTTAAGAGCCTCAGAAGCAATAAATGTGAAGCTTGAAGATGTGGACCTCGAGAGGAGGCAGATAAAGGTCAGAGGAAAATACGGCAAGGAGAGAATAGTCTTCTACGGACCCTTGACAGAAGAAGCCATTAGGAGGGCTTGGCCCCTCATATGGCAAAGCGGAAAGCTCATACCCATAAGCTATCAGGCTCTGTACAAGAGACTAAAGAAGCTGGCGAAGAGGGCTAGATTACCTAAAGAAAAAGTCCATCCACACGTCTTGAGGCACACGTTTGCAACGGAGGCACTGAGGAGGGGAGTGAGCCTCCCAGCAGTTCAAAGGCTTCTAGGTCACAGCGACATAAAAACTACTCAAATATATCTACACTTGTTGGTTGACGATGTCAGACAGCAATACTTTGGTGCCTTCTCAAAGCCCTATGGAGACCAAGTAGGAGTACACAGTAAGGGCTACGAACAGCCCTATCCCCAAGCTCAGCCCGTAGTCAATGGCGAACTTCAGTACGTTGGAGAGCACTACCTTCACTACAGCGGCTACGAGCAACCAAGTGGCTATGAAGGCTATTACGCCCATCAAGAGCGTGAAGTTCACCATCCCTCATCACCCCCTATATCGCCAAGTGGAAGAGTGTATATACCACGTACAGCGCCGCTACCAGTCCAGCAAGGCTGGCAACGTTCGATGATATCAGATCAACCACGAAATCCCTCACAAATGACATCGCGTGCAGTATTTGGAAAACCAAGTACGCAATGGCCAGCCCTGCCACAGCAGCAAACGTCAGCGCTACCGGGTCAACCACCTTTCCACCATAAGAACAATGAAGGGTTCAGTTTTAAGTATATTAGGGATGGTTTAGGCGGAGCAGAACATGATACTAGCGTCTCTCATAATGGCCTACAGAGGGGACCCGTACAAGGTCCTAGAAGAGGATTTGAAGGAGCTGGAGGCTTTGGGTTTGGTGAAGGGCAAAGAATTGACTTCCAAGGGCAAGGAGCTTATAGAGCAGATGCTGGTGAAGCCTATAAAGTTCAGTGGCAAGGTGGTGAGCGGGGATGGGGAGGGAAAGTACTACCTATCCCTCAAGGGTTACAGAGAACAAGTGAAGAAGAAGCTGGGCCTCGACCCGTTTCCTGGAACGCTGAACGTCTTGCTGGATTCGGAGAGCGTGGAGAGGAAGGCCTTGCTGGCCTTGAGGAGGGCTATAGTTCTAGAGGGATTTACGGAGGGAGAGAGGAGGTATGGGGAGGTCCTCTGTTACCCAGCGAGGATTATGGGTTTGGAGGGGGCGGTAATAGTGCCCCTCAAGACCCACCATCCCCCAGAAATAATAGAGGTTATTTCACAGCATAACTTAAGGAAGGAACTGAATTTAAAGGACGGAGATAAAGTCGAAGTCATCGTTTACTAGTCCAAGGACATTCCAGCTCCTCTAAGAGGCCCATTTCCCTCCACTCTGCAGTTCTCCCAGCCAATTTCACCCACTCCGGCGCTTTCGGAACGCTCTCATCCATTGCATAGTATGTTATGGTAAACGAAACGTATTTGGAAACCTTTTCCAAGTAGCCTTTCTTCACCAGATGCCTTACCGCAGACAAGGGATTGAAAGAGCCGGGGCCTATGGCCCATATTATGTTTCCAACCTTAACCAACGCGTAGAACGGGTTTGCGGAGCCCAAGTGATAAGCTAGATCCCATTCGGCCTCACCTTCCATTATCGTTAAGGTGGCTTCGAACCTCTTAGGCTTCTTAAGTCCTAGCAGTTCCGCAAGGTAGTCATAGGGGGCTGTCCAAATAATCTCATCAAATTCCAATACTTTCCAGTTACTTAACACGAGCCTTCCCTTCTCTAGCCTTTTTATCTTTAATGGCATTACTCCCTTCGAGGGCAATTTTGCCCTCTTTACAAAGTATCTGTTATCCATCGATACCCATCTCTTCGGCCAAGGGTCTTGACAACTTGAGCAAGCCTTTTCGCGACTTCCTTCCTTCAATACCTTAACTTTCTCTAGCTTTGTGCAGTCCCACCCCTCTGGGCATTTTTCCAATACTATTGGTATGAGTGGCAGATCCGTTCCAGAGAAGGTTATTCTCTTTAGTGGGTAAGGCTCGCTGTTCACCGGATCAATGATCCTTCCTTCAAAACAGCTAGCTGCTAAGGTATTTCCTACTATTAGCATTCTCCAAGCCCGTTTGCTCTTCAAAGAATGACCTTTATCAAGAGCTGGAGGAGGAAAGGGTTAGGGTGTGGGAATGGAGAGCACAGCCTTAGCGACTGCTAACGCCCCGCCTGGTCTAGCCGTGCTAGCCCCCTTACCGATAGCCATTCCATTGATAATGAGTGTAATAGTTCTATTGAGTCCACTCTATAAAAAGAGAATTAAGTTCAAACCGGCTTGGGCAGGGGAGAGGGACGATTGGTGGGAATGGGTATTAGGAGCCGGCACGGCTGGAGTAGTTACCATCATAACGCTCTACATCTTATCCTTTGGCTTGGGTCATTCCTACTTTATAAAGTACTACCCTTGGTACCCGACTACACACTCTGAGAACTACTTCTCCATCCTAATAGATACCATATCCAGTATGATGGCAGTAGTGGTAGCAACCATAACGTTCTTGGACTTAATATACAGCTGGAATTACATGGCCGAGGCCAGAGGACCTCATAGGTACTATTCGGAGATGCTGCTCTTCTTGGCATCAATGGAAGGAATAGTGCTCTCCGGCAATATCATACTAATAATGCTGTTCTGGGAGCTAGTAGGAGCCTCTTCGTTCCTACTGATCTCCTATTATTGGTACCACCCAATAGTCGGTCCCAACGCGGTAAGGGCTGGTAGGAAGGCTATACTGGTAACTAGGGTGGCAGACTTATTCTTCCTAGCTGGCTTAGGAGCTCTAATAGCCTTGGCGGGGACGGGCAACATAATAGCCCTCCAGCACTCCTTAACCCTCAAATATGAGAAATGGCTAGGGGCCGTAGCTCTGACGGCAATACTCTTCGGCATAACAATAGGTGCATTGGGCAAGAGCGCCCAAATACCGTTCTGGCCTTGGCTGTCAGACGCTATGGAAGGGCCTACCACAGTCTCAGCCGTGCTCCACTCAGCAACCATGGTTGCGGCTGGAGCTTACCTAATAGCCAGACTCTTCCCGCTCTACAGCGAATACATAGTATACAACCTAACCCTAATGGACTTCATAGCTGTAATAGGAGCCATAACTGCCTTCGTAGCCGGGCTCTTCGGAGCGGCTGCAAGGGACATAAAGAAGGTCGTAGCGTTCTCAACCATGAGCCAATTAGGCTACATGTTCTCCGCTCTAGGCTTGGGAAGCCTAATAGCGGGAGTGGCACACTTGTACATACACGCGTTCTTCAAGGCTTTGCTGTTCTTAGGTGCTGGTGCAGTAATACATAGCTTGGAGCACGTCTTGCACGATCCTTACAAGGCTAGGGACATGTTCAATATGGGCGGACTGTGGAGATACATGAAGGTAACCTTCGTTGCCACACTAATAGCGTTGCTAAGCCTAATGGGCATACCTCCGTTCTCTGGCTGGTGGTCCAAAGAATTAATTATAGAGAGCTCAATGTACAGCCCAGTACCTCACGCATTCCTAGCTGGAGTATTGCTAACCCTAGCTGCTGGCCTAACCGGTTTCTACAGTGGAAGGTTGTTGTACCTAACCTTCTTCGGCAAGCCTAGGTGGAAGGGGCATGTGCACGAAGCAGAACCCGCAATGAAGTTTACCCTAGCGACCATGGCTATAATAGTGCTTATTTCTG
>JALWJF010000149.1 GCA_027081755.1 Desulfurococcales archaeon
CCTCATACCTTATTGGTACGTTAAACCCGCTTACGTGGCCTCCGTTGATCACTTGGAAGTTCAACTGAAGCTTTATGGTCTCTGGTATGTACTGAGGCGCGTTCACATAGCCTTCACAGCCCGGATGCAGACACTTGTAGCCCTTTGGAGGAGTTATCAGAGCTTCGACGTCCTTGGGGTTCCTTAGGAACGTGTAGAGCTGCTTGTCCATCATTATGCTACTCACTATGGGATCCCTCATGCCTTCTACGTAGGCGAAGACGTTTGCTGTGACTAAGCCTCCGTTTGGATAGACCTTTTTGCCTATCATTATGTTTCCGTCCGGTATGAGCAAGGCCATGACATAGCTGGTTATTCCGTGGACCTTTAGCACATTACCCATAGGATAAACTGTGAAGGCCTTTGCTGTCACGTTCACCTTTCCTAGGTTTAATGTTATGGGCTTTTCTAACTTAACGTAGAGGATGTCGTGCGTCGTTAAGTTCTCGTTGGTATTTATAGCAAATCCGCTCGTGCTCAATGCGAAGAAGTACCTAGTTCCTTGCCTTCCGACGGTTAAGTACATGACGCCTAGTGAAGGACCAGCTAATACCTTGAGGTGGCCCCTTATTATTCTAGTCTTGTTATTCATTACGTTTGTTATTCTTATTTCAGTTACGTTAGCTGTGAGTGAGTTAACTCTGGACGTTAAGTTGTATACAACCGTTCCCTGGCTTTGGAATATCACTTTGTTCTCCTTGATTGTATCTAAGATTAACCTCAGTAATGGCTCTCTGTTGGCGGTTTGGTTCATCTTATAGATGAACTCTAAGTACGGCGACAGATCTTGGGATATTGTCTTTAGTGCTAACCAGCCATAGAAGTATACTGTCGTCCTCTCTATGTATCTACTCTTTATATCAACCAATGAGTTGCTAAGCTTATAGTGATAGCTCAATAACTTTAGCTCCATCCCGTTAGGCAATTTGTGCTGTGTTCCAGGGATTAGATGGAACGTGAAGAAGTAGCTGTTGTTAAAGGCGTATGTACCCGAGAGGAATATTCCCAAGGCAGTAATTGCCATACCGAAGTGGACGAGTGTTATGCCCCAATCCCTTATTAGCTTGTACCTCTTGTATATGTAGTACAAAGCGGTTATAGCCGTGAATGTTGCTATGGGTATTCCAAAGGCCATCATAGCATTGGTTGTCTTAGGGCTCAAGTAAGCCAGCGTTAGGGTTCCCTTTAACGCAGCGATTGCCATGCTGGCAGCCAACACTATTACTGCTATCTCGAAGGTCAGTATAGCCTTCCAGCCTAAGTCGTTTAAGAAGATCATTGGTAACGCTAAGAGCATTATTATGAGCAATGGATACAATACGGGGTGGAAGTACTTTATCCCGGAAGACATCTGAGGTACGCTGGCGGGTTTTCCTAAGGATATTAGAACTGAGGGGACGAAGAGTGTTGCGTAAACGAATATTGTGGCTATGAATAGTGCCGTGAAACCTAGGAGTGTTCCTACATAGTAAGGTTTCTTTTCCTTTAGCTTTGTTACTATTTCTCCGAACTTATCAAAATTATCGGCTATCTTCTTTAGCCACCATACGAGGAAGGCTATAGCGGTTAGGAACAAGCTCATGGAACCCATGTTAGCGCCGGCGAAGCTGTGTAACGGGCTCAAGCCTGTCCTAGTGACAAACATTGCCAAGAACACGCTCGAGGTTATTAGAGGAGCGAAGGTCTCAGCCGCTAGGGTTAGTAATGGGACTGTGTGGGGGTAAACGGTCGACGTTAACCATACTAGCAGTTCGCTTGTCTCAACGGGGTCCCAAGCCCAGTAACCTCCCCAACCGAAGGTCTCATAGCTCCAATAGGCTCCTAGCATTATTCCTATAGTTAGTAATGCCCAGCCCACGTTGAAGGAGGCTCTACCCCTCTTGTATCCCAAGGCTAATGCTATGGCCGATATTGCCAATATTGCGTAGCCGCTGAAGGTGCTGAGCGGGTGTGGGTAGAGCCAAGGACTCTTCAACAGCGGGTTCAGTCCGGCTCCGGTTACCGGGTGGCCCGGTATCAAGGTAAACGCGTCGTTCATGTATGCTGCAAAGAGAGCGATGAGTAAGACCGGTATAGCTAGCAACAAGAACTCTCTTCCAGCTCCCCTGAGGAAGTATATCGTTAGGCCAGCTATGAACGTGAAGAGGAATAAGCTTCCGCCTCCTCCGGACCAAGAGGTTGCTATTCTCATCCATAAAGGCAAACCTTCGCTGGAGTTCCAATACACTTCGTGTAAGCTGAAGTCCAACGTTACGAAAGGAATTAGGTAAAGTAACCACGAAATTGCTAGTAATGCAGTGGCTACGGTTAGAACCTTCTTATACTTCTCATCCTTCCTTAATGCCAAATACCAAGTGTAAGCGTAAGCTAGAGCGGCAATTAAAGGCGGATAACCAGTCCAGTGAAGCAAATTGCCACCGGGTTACGCTCAAATCATTCAATTTAAGCATTGGGTACGGAAGGAAAAGCTATTTCCAACGAAGATAATGTATTTGTTAAAAAAACTGTACCTTACTTTAGGTTAGGCAACCCCAAATGCGTAGAGCATTAGGTATATTCCGGCTATTAGCATCAGTGCTGTTGAAATTAACTCTACCTTGTCCGCGTTCTTCATCAACTTTTCAACGCTCTTCCTCATCCTTGGGGCTAAGTAGCTAGATATCATAAGGGGCAGCCCTATCCCTATTGAGAAGCCCAAGAGCGTGTATAGACCTCCTCCAGCAGCTATTAGTAGTAAGGCGCCTATCACTAGAGGCAAGCTGCACTGAACGGATAGGAAGCCGTATAGGAAGCAGAACGCGTGTCCTCCCTTGGCTACCTTGCCTGGACTGAACTCTATTGGAAGCTTTACTAGCTCTGCTAGGCTCGTCACTATTATTATGAAAGCTATTACAGGTAATAAGATCTTTTGGAACTCCAAGACTGCTTGGGAGAATACTAGGAATAGTACTCCTATTAGAGCTACTCCTATGGCTGCTGCGAGACCACAACCTATCGCGTGTACCGCTTTCTTCTCCTTACTCTTGGTAGAAGCTACTATATGAGTTATGAATAGAGGGAATACACAAGGACTCTCTGCAGCAGCGATCCCGGCTCCTAGGCCAGCTAGGAAGAGCAGTATAGGCGACAAGATGCCCATGTTTAAATTGCTCATACTTATTTTGGTGCTCTGTCCGTTCTCAAACTTCTGCCCTCTCTTTATGCCTAGCAGTCTCTCACTCAAGGATTCTAAGAACTGGGCTGCCTCTTTGACGTCATTTTCAGTCAGCATCAAGTTATTGCGCTTTGCCATACCCCATATCCTCTGCTCGATGGCATTTTCCGAACCCAAGTATTGGATCAACGTCTTCTTGCTAGAGTAAGCGGCCAGTATTAGCCTTCCCAAACCCTTGTTCTCGCTCCTAGCCCACTGTAAAATCGCTTCCTTGTTCAAATCGACCGGTGCTCCGTGGCATACGGAACACTTTGCTAAATACGTCTGGTAGCCCGGCACGTAGCTCTGTCCCTTTATGCTCTCCATCACCCAGTTGAGCATGCTCTGGGTCACGTTGGGACCGGGGAAGGCTCCTACGTGCCTAGCTACGATCTTCCCGTTTTTGAATATAATGAAGGTTGGCACATCTTCTATTCCATATCTTTGAAATAGTTCTGCTACGTTAGTATCATAAGTTACATCATAGAATTTAACTCCTTTAATATTACTGTTTTCTAGAGTAAACCAATAGGGGTACATCCTCTTACAGACGGGACAAGTTGCGCTCTTGAACATTACTGCTACGTATTCCTTACTATTCTCTATTATCGAATCAAAGGTCGGTACGTTGTATATGCTCTTTGAGGTCGTTTGAATGTACGTCTTTGCTACGTTTTCTTCCATCATAACTATAGCCATTGTAGCTATTGAAAATATTATTGCTAAGGTAATTAATAGACCCCCTATTTCCTTCTTTTTCTTTAATTCCTTAAAGTCAATTCTAGAGTTAGAAAGCCTCAAACCAGTGGACCCAGAAGGAGCTTGAGACCCCAGAAAAATGTCTTGCCTTTCGAAAAGGTCACTTCTTCACGAAGCTTTCTAGCGATAAGAACCTGCGATCCTTGCTACTAACTATTCTGCAATCTGTCCCAAGTATTTTAGCGACCTCCTTAATTACCTTAGCTTCGAGCTCTTCTTCGATAAGGATCTTACATAGAGCTTCTACCAGCACTAAGGCCTCATCGTAAGCAGCAGGGTTCTTGTCTTTCAACACCTTGAGTTTTTCAAGAAATTCGTCTTTGCTAGTGCTTTTCAGAGCGTAGTACTCCATGAGGTGTAAAACGTCCAAAGCGTTTCTGGGCTTAGGGTTTTGAGGATCTAATTCCTTCTCCTTTAATAGCTCTCTTAAAGCCTTAACTTTGTTTGTGCCGCAGGGCTCCAATAGGACGTATTCTGCTTTCTTACCTCCTTTGCTCCTTTCTAAGACTTTGTGTTTTATGAACTCGTTCAGATCCATCCCGGACATTACCGACAAGATCAGGGCTCTATCCTTGTCTAGAGTTCTTGGAGGCTCTCCGGGAGACAGTATCTTTGAAGCTAGGTAAAGCGTTGAGACGGAAGAGAGCTTCTTTAGAGTTGCTGGACCTACTAACGCTCTCAGCAATACCTCAACTGTAGTGGGGAATATATATTTAGAAATCAAGTCATCAATCTTTCCGTTAAAGCCCACCAAGTTTTCATACTTGTACTGTGTGAACTTTGATAATACACAACCCATGGTATAGATGAGTAAGTTTAAGCCGCTATGACCTTTGAACCAAGCCTCTCTGGCTACTTCGCTGCACTCTTCCAGCGCTTCTTTTCTAACCTCACCTATTAGCTTGGATCCGCCAACGCCCTTCCTCCAAACTACCACTATTGATACGTCCAGACTCGCCTTACCCCTTCCAGTAACCCTCTCTGATAACTCAGTTAAGACAGGCCAAGTAGTAGTTACTCGCAAGCCAGCGTTCTTCCATCCAGCTTCGAGCAAGGCTGCCCAAGCCTCTGGGCTTGTGTGAGCATAGTACGTCACCAAGAGGCCACTATCTTTCAAGCTGTTGGTCATGTTCTTGAATGCTTGACTCAAAAGTTTCTTGAAGTGCTCAAAGGTTCCAACTCCTTCGCCGAAGTACTTTTCCCTGCCCTTTGCCTCACTTATCTCTTTATCGGCAAAATACTTCCACTGCGTTTCAATCTCCATTCCGAATTCGTCAAAGAAAGCATCCTTGAGGAACTTGGGCTTTAGAACTTTCATACCTCCAACGTCTTCTATGTCGCTCAAGGCCCTCTTCAGCCAGACGTAGTAGAAGTCGCTGAGCTCTGTATAGGGGACGTCATCCTTGTAGGGGGGATCGGTAACGATAACGTTGAATCCGTTATTCTCAAGACTGAAGGCTTCTGTACTGTTGTTTAGGAGAACTTTTATGACGCTGTGGTTATTGGAAAGCGAAGGAATAAGGTAAGCTAGGCCAGTAGAAATATTCTCAAGATTTCTTACCCACGTTCCTGTAAACCGAGCAAGAGGAGAACTGTCACACCAGCTCCAGAGTATGGCTATACCTCTGGTAGAGAGGCTTTCTTCAAATTTCAGCCATCCGGGGTTCCATCTCGTTGATATTGAATTAAAGTCAGCATACTTACATAGTGCTAAAGCCAAGTATGTTGCTATGATTTCTGCATACACACTGTGGTTCGCGTCACCCCATTTTTCTTCTTTCTCTTCTTCGATAATCTTCCCAACCTCCCTAATGAGTTTAACCAACTTGACTAGGGTCAGTAACTGTCTCGGATTGAAGAGTTTGAAGAACTTGCACGCTCCCATTGTTGAACATATCATTAGTTGCCTCCTTTCATAGCTCGGTATATCTTCAGCTGGTATGTCTGGGTCTCCCCACATCTCCCTCAGCTTCTCGGCTGCTTTCCAAAGCTTCTCCTGGTCCTCTTCCGTAGCGGGCTCGAACTTCAAGTCCTTGTCCTTTACCTTGACCCTAACCAGTATTCTGGGCCTAGCCTTTGAGTTCTTCAATTCCTCCAAGTTTATTTCTCCTTTCAAGTATTTCTCGTAGTTTTCGTTCCACTCCCTAATAGATTCCTTCACGTACCACTTGTCGCCCTTACCGGGTAATACGTTTCCGCAGTAGAGGCATCTGGCGTGGGACCTCCTCGGATCTATGTTCTTCTCTGGAACATGAAATACCTCATTCCCAACCTTCACTTTGTTCCCTTCTACCTTTGCAATTTTAGATCTCTCCTTCAAGTCCACTATCTCCACTTCCCCGCTCTTAAACGTGAACCAAGCTATCCTCTTGTAACCGCCTTTGTTGTCCTTAACTCTAGCCAGCCACCAGTTGCCGACCAGAGGCGTATACCTTCCACAATGTGGGCACTTGACCTCCCAAGTGCCTATGTATACAGCTACATCCTCATCATAGAATTCCTTCATTTCCTCCTTTAACTTCTCGGTTATCCAGTTGCCCCACCTCGCCAAATCCTTCAAGAACTGCTCGTGCAAATTGTTGTCTACAAGCCATTTTGGGTATTCCAATACAGCCTTCAAGAAGACGTAGGCTGTAGGCAAGAGGTCTGAGGCATAAACCTCCCTAACGCCCAACCTTACAGCCTCCAAAGGAATGCTACCGAAGCCAGCAAAGGGGTCCCACAAGCTAACGTCAAAGTACTTCCCCCATTCTCCCGGGATTGAGGGGTTATGGTAGTGAGGGATCTTCTCGTTTAGTTTCAAGCGGTAAATGAACTCGTCCCTCTTGATGCTTGCTGGTAACAACGAGCCAGCTATTACCGCTCTGGTTGAAGTAAGGGGCTTTCTGGTCCACCAGAAGACCATTTCCCAGTACTTGGGCCTTCCTCCCCCTTGCTTCTCCTTTTTTGACTTTTCGTTAATCAGATCTATCGGAAAATCCGGTGTTTCAATAAATCTCTTCAAGTTAATGCGACCGTAATACGAAACTTTTAGCTCACATTAACCTTTACCTATGCATTAAGGCCTGTTAAAGTAAAAAACGAAATTTTAAGCGAAAGTTTCAAGGCCTTTAGGGCATTAGGAAGTGGTAATCCAGATTTACGATGCAATTAAAGTTAGGGACGATGTATTCGATCAATCCTTAGACGACAAGATGGCCCCCAGCTTGGGGAACGTTTACCTAGGCAAGGAACATGAAATTTACACCAATCCTAGGGAGTTCTTTGAAAGGACGCTAATAACTAGGAATATGCTCAGCGCTTTAGAAAAGGTGGCCGAGGGTTTAACAAAAACGTCCGGAAAGTTAATAACGTTGAACTCTACCTTCGGAGGCGGAAAGACACACACACTCTTAACTATTTATCATGCTATAAACGCTCCTTCAATGCTTACTTTGGCAGCCACGGAGGAGATAAGCCTAGAGGACTTGAAGAGAGTAAAGGACCTCTTGGAAGAGGCTTCTGCTGAAGGAGTAGTTTCGATTGTGATAGATGGTCACATAGCGGAAACTGCTCCTAGCCCGATAGAGCCCTTGCAAGTTGGAGGAGCTGAAATAAGGACCCTTTGGGGCTACTTGGCCTACAAACTTGGCCGTTATCTGGATTATAAAAAGTATGACGAAGCTCTAGTCCCTCCGAGCGTAGACAAGCTCATGGAGTTGTTCAAGGGTAAGAGGGTACTATTGCTAATAGACGAGATAGCGAACTACATAAGTAAGTTCAAGAACTCAAAGGATGAAACACTCAGAAGCTACGCTAAGCAAGTATATGTCTTCTTGGAGAACTTAGCAAAGGCAGTTGAAAGTACTCAAGACTCAAGGTTAGTGGTAATAGTTTCTTTACCAAGAGGTGAGAAAGAGGTAGAGAGGCAATACGAGGAAGTAGTGAGGGAAATATCTAGGGCGTTAGGAAGGATAGTATTACCCTTCATGCCCGTGAGCCCCAAGGATTTCCCAAAAATATTGAGAGTGAGGCTATTCAAAGAGGTTAACTTGGACAAGGCCAAAGAAGTTTACCAAGCTTATGTAAACGTGTTTAAGGAGTGGGAAGAAATATTCGGCGAGGAAGCCGTAAACGTCTTTAAGAACTTTGAAACTGTATACCCGTTTCATCCAGACTTCGTGGAAGTTCTTAGGAAAATAGTGGAAAACCACGAGAACTTGCAGAAGACCAGAGACGCTATAAGGCTCGCTAGGATAGTGATAAGGAAGCTCTTCGAGTCCAAGGAGCAAACGAGCCTGGTCATGCCTTACCACTTGGACCCGGAGGACGACTTGATAAGGGGGATACTGTTTAGGGAAAGGTATGAGCCGTTTAACCAAGTAATAGAGGAGGATATATCCAAGAGGAGTAAGGCTTACGAGTATCCAGAATTGGCTTCAAACATAGCTAAGTACGTGCTATTGAGAACCTTCGTCTTTAAAGGGGCTATATTGGTCAACCCGACCCTTTTGCCGAACGATAAGGAAGTGATTAGGGCAACTTACGAAATAATAGCCTCAGAGAAGTACGACTGGTCTCCGTCGGAGTACAAGAGGGCCTTAGAATGGCTCTTGAACAACACGGGCTATATGTATGAAAAAGACGGGAGGATATGGTTTGATACTCTCAAGGACGTCAAGAGGCTAATCGAGGAGGAAGCCCAGAACGTTGAAGAAGACGAAGCAGAGGAAGAACTCCAAGCCTTCTTGGAGAAGGCCTATTCGGTTTCTAGGGATGACTTGCACAAAGTGATTAAGAGAGGGAGGGCGAGGAGGGAAGAAGGAGTACTGTTCAAGGGCAACGTAGAAGTGTTAAGCGATATCAAGCCCTTAGACGTTGACGAGCCCCTCTACCACCTATTGATACTCTTGAAGAACGCTAATGAGGATGAATTGTATGACTTGATCTTCAAGAAAGCTAATGGAGAGAGGATATATGCAAATACGATTTATGTTACCTACGTCGATAGCTACGAAAGGTTTAGAGAAACTTTGGATAAGTTCAAGGAGTTCATAGCTTGTAAGAAGATACAAGAGAACATAAGGAGCTATTTCCCCTCTTTGAGCAGCGAGGAACTGGAAATAATAAAGAGTAAGATTGTGAAGAGCTGTAGGGAGAAAGAGGAAAACGCCATAGCCTCAGCTTATTCCCTATTTAGAACGGTTGCATATCCGAGTTTTGATGATAATGCTAACATGAAGGCTGTGAAGACGGATTACATAAGTACGTTGCACTATAGCATAGTGGTTAACGTAGAGAGGAAGTTAGCGGAGGAAGGCAAGCTTTACTCAAGGGAATACAATACAGCCTTGAGCTTTGACGTCTTAAGGCATTTGATCGAGAGTTTGGGAATAACCTTGTTCGGTAAGACTTTGAGTCAAATAATGGAGTACTTCCTCACAAATCCCAAGCTTCCAGCCATACCGAAGGAAGAGTTGAGAGAGAGCTTGAGGGAAGCGCTGGAGAACCGTAAGATAGGGATTGAGAGGGGAG
Organism: Desulfurococcales archaeon; assembly: GCA_027081755.1. Classification (GTDB taxonomy): domain Archaea; phylum Thermoproteota; class Thermoprotei_A; order Sulfolobales; family Ignicoccaceae; genus Ignicoccus. The sequence goes on from JALWJF010000149.1 coordinate 9,506, forward strand.
GAGAGGTATACCTCAACTTAGACTTGGTTGAGAGAGTTTGTGAAGGGAACTGTAAGGAAAGGCTTGTATCCCAAGCTTTTGATCATGTGAAAGATGAAGATGTTGTACTAGATGTAGTGGAAGCTTTCAAGAGGTTCGTTGAGGGAGCAAATCCGTTTAAAGAGAATATGCTTGAAGAGAGGGAAGAGATCAAGGGAGATAAAATAAGGAAGATAAAGTACTTGGTTGAGGTTGAAGGGGA
>JALWJF010000150.1 GCA_027081755.1 Desulfurococcales archaeon
CCACAAGTTATGAAGCCTACTTCATTTGCGACAACCCATTTTCCTATACCAAATCCTGTCTCAACCTCTATCCTTAGTCTGCTCGAGCAATCCATTATCAAGGCTTTTTCTTCGCTTACAAAAATATACCTATTATTATAGTAATAAACATCATTAAAGCCCTCCAACTTTTTAACTTCATCATTATATACTAGATAACTTTCTTGAGGCGTAGCTATTGCCATACCACAACCCTTCGCGATACCCGTTATTGTATGACCGAAACCCATTACACTAATTATTTGAGGCAAATTTTTCTTTGCTAATTTTGGTCTTTTTATCTTTATTAATGTATTATCTTTCACCAAATAGATATCATCTGCTAGGGCACCCGAGGTAGCATTTCCCAAATCCAGAGGTAAAGGATCCCCAAGTATGAACAACTTAGCTCTATCATCGACTATTAGAATGTAGTCATCATCAAGAGAAGAGTGAAAGCTCTTCTCTTCTATTGCCCATACTATGTTCAAGTTCTTATCGATTATTATTGAACCTCGAGAGAAGGAAATGAGTGCCTCGTCATCAGAAACGCTTACGTTAAGAGGATCTCCCATTATGATGCTTCTCCTTTTCACTATTTTTCCGTCTTCGACGATCATAATTCCGTTTCTATATGCTACTAAGAATGAGTTGCCAAATGAAGCTACTCTTGGTGTATCCACGACAATACTCCATTTTTCGCCACCGTTATAATAGGTACACAACCATTCATTGCAAGCTAAGAACCCCTTACCGTCAGTAGCAACTGACGTTACCAGACCTAGGTTAAAGTAATTATCATTAAATACTACTCCCTCACCGGCTACTGTTAATGGAAAAGTATCCACATCAAGAACATTTTCTAAACAAATGTTTTCAACGCAATTATCTTTCACAACAATCACTTTACCTTTGGAAGACTTTACCCAGTCAGCCCTACCCAGCTCTTCGCTCTCTAAATTTAGAATCCTTGCACCAATTATTGTGCTCTTATCATATTCTCCAACTGAAAAATAGAGAAGGGTATCGGATGTTGTGGCTGTAACTGCTTCCTTCGTTGGAATGTGAAATGACTCTCTAGAAAGTATTTCTATGCCTTTGCTACTTGCTATGGTTAAGTATGAGCAATCCTTCGATAGAGCTACATCAAACAACACTTCCCTTGCTTCTAAAAAGGTTAATGGTTCAGGCCTCTCGGGCTGTTCTAATGTGAGCAGTGTTACACCATTGCTACTTGCTAAGGCGATGCCTTCCGTGCAACCAACAGCTTTAAATGAATTTTCTACGTCCACCACGTTTATAATGTGTCCCCTATCAATTACATGTAGTCCGTTCTTTCCAGGTAAGTACCAATAGTTTCCAATCTTGGTTGCAAAACCGGCTCCTTCTATTTCTACTTTCCAAAGCTCCTCAAGATCCCAAGAGTAAGCTCTGCATAACGTCCAATTACAAACTAGTAGTTCATCCCTAGAGGCCATCACTTTTGCATGCTCTCCTACTTTTAGTACCTTGAACTCCTTTCCATTCCAAATGAAGACCCTTAGTCCATCGCTAGCTATTATTCCCTTTTCCCAATTACAAGCACATTTAGCCTTGATATTAGATATGACTCTGTCTTTAGAGAAAAAACGGAGTTTTGATGAGGCTATAGCGAGCATGTCCTCATAACTGGCTAAGCCAAATGTTATTCCGTCAAAAGAGTACCTTTCTTCTATCTTTATGCCTATCAAGTTCCGCTCTCACCCTTTAGCCTCTGATAGCCTCTATAACTTTCTTGGCGATCTTTTCAACCTCTTCATCCTTTATTGCTGTCGGACCTACGGCGTTGTACTTAACGACTTCCACAGTTTGGTAGTTGCACCCTTCCAATATCTTTTTAAGTTGTTCTGCTGCAGCTGAAGACCATCCATAACTCGTTGCTATGACTACCTTTTTGCCATTTCCTACTTTCCAACAAAGTTCTTCGGCAACCATCTTCAGATAAGGAAATGCCTCGGTCTCATAGGTAGGCGTTGCTATAACTATTATCTTAGAATCCGACGCATCAGTCAATACTTCGGATAGGGGTGGCCTGCTAGTGTCGTTATATCCATAAGTTGCTACTTCAAAGTTCTCTCTAGT
>JALWJF010000151.1 GCA_027081755.1 Desulfurococcales archaeon
AACTTGCCAAGGAGATAATGGAAGGAAAAGGAGACAAGCTAATTAGCGCAATTGCTTACAAGCTGATGATTGATCCTGATTTCACAAAGGCAATCGTTAACAAGCTTCTTAAAGATTTGGCAACAAAAGAAGACATTGAGAAGCTCGAATCAAGATTGAGAGAACTGGCTACTAAGCAGGAGCTGTTCGAACTCAGGAAAGAAATCGCTGAACTAATGAGGACGGTTGCAACTAAGAGTGACTTGAAGGAGCTTGAAGTTAGAGTAAATGAAATTGAGAACAGAGTGGCAACGAAGGACGACATCCAAAAACTTGAGTCAAGGATGAACGAGATAGAAAGGAATGTTGCAACGAAAGATGAACTGGTCGAGCTTGAGAGGAAAATGGCGACAAAAGAGGATCTGGAGAAAGTAGATACTAAGCTGAGTAAAGAGATAGAGGAGATCAAAAATAAGATGGCGACCAAGGAAGAGCTGAAGGAGGTTGAGGCTAGGCTAAGTGAAGTCGAAAATAAGATGGCTACAAAGGAGGGCATAGAGAAGGTAGAGTCTGAGTTAAAGAAGGAAATTGAGGAACTCAAGGGCAAGGTATCCAAAATTGAAAGCGATATGGTAACTAAAGAGGAATTTGTAGAACTTGAAAGAAGGATGGCCACAAAGGAGGATCTCAAGGAGTTTGAAGAGAGGTTGAGTGAATTTGAAAAGAAAATGGCTACAAAAGAAGACTTAGAAAAGTTGAGGAAAGAAGTAAAGGAAGATATAAACGAGCTCAGAAACACCTTCAACACCATGCTCAAGTGGGTAATTGGACTCATGGTTTCGGTCTGGTTGAGCGTAGTTGTCGGAATAATTATTGCACTACTCAAGCTGATGAAGTAACCTAAAAAATCCTGACCGAAGGTCAGTAATGTTTGGAAATGAGATTTGTGATCTAGCCTAACTTCATTGGAGGTCTTGATTAGACCATTGTGCTGTGCTCTTTACTTACGGTGGTCTTACAAGTCTCGGTTTCATCTGAATTTCCGAGGAAGAAGGCTACCTTGAGCTTAACCCCGCACGTGGCTCTCTGAGTATTAAGGACGCAGAGTACTATTTAAGCCCCTAGCCCTTGACCGTTTGAACGCTTGCGAGTCTCTTAGCTATCTCCATGGCTCTTTCAGCTGCTTCCTCCGGCTCCTTCCAGTACTCGCCGAGCACCTTGGAAGCTCTATGGATCTCAACGCCTACCACCTTTCCATCCTTGAACTCTACAAAGATGTCCTCACCAAGTTCCTCAACGTCAGCGAAGCCACTCTCGACGTAAGCCCAGAAAATGTCATACTTCAAATCGTAGCTGTATTTCAGCTTCGATCCACCTTTGCCTCTCCTCTTCTCAACTATCTTTCCTAAGTTGCTACTGTAGAATGCGGTTACTACAATTAGCTTAGAACTCTCTAGGTTGAATACTACTGCATAGCCCTTCCCACGCTCTATGTACTTTATCGCTACGTAATGCTTCTCCACGACGTCCCAAAACATTTCATCGGGGAATTTCAGTGCATTCATAATTGTCTCGATGCTTTAGCTCCCTCTCTTAGAGTCTTCGTTTGACAAGAGGCCCAATCTCAATCGAATCTATTTTCATCATAGCAGGTTATATGACATACATGGTAACCTTAAGCTGAGAAAATGTTATGATAGCATAGAATGGACTGTGATATGGTGGATGGATAGGATAGCTGTTGGGCTTAGGGATAGAAGGATATATGTGTATGAGGTTGAGGGGTATAGTCTGCAAACGGTCACGACTGTTATTGCCGCGATGATTCCCGTAACGGTTTCACCGAGCCCGTCCCTCTCCTCCGTTTTGGAACCTTATACAAAGCTCGAAAAGCTCTACAACGAGGTCTCCGGCAGTACAGGCTATAAGGCCTTAGTGCTCAAGGGACCCTTCCAGAGGAACGTCTTTTACTTAACCCAACTCTCATCCCTAGCGGACATACTCACTAGGCTCGACCAGTTCTACCAAGACTTGGACAACTCTTTGAAGACAATAAAGCAGTTAATGAAAGAAAAGTCTACTTTGAAAGTAGTATTCAAAATAATGAGCTTGATACAGAGGGCAAAGGTAGGCATAGTCTTGATCAAGGCA
>JALWJF010000152.1:0-282 GCA_027081755.1 Desulfurococcales archaeon
GTCTATAGGCATATATCATATTCCGGAAGCGATTCATGTTGATTTTATAATAGGTTATGAACATAAAGAAGATGTACCTTTTCAAGATATAAGATTAGTGGAAGATCAAGATTATGTTGACCCTCTCCGAGGAATAGTGTTTCGGCAAGATATGATACATAAAATGAAGCTAGAGGATAAGTGGTTTGAACTAATTTCGAAAGAAGAAAAAGTTGTAGAAGGAAGATTACTTGATGAAAAGAGGAAAAAGCTTAGAACCGGTCACATTATAGAGTTCAAGAT
>JALWJF010000152.1:292-31966 GCA_027081755.1 Desulfurococcales archaeon
CTCAGAGAGATATCTGTATGCGGTTGTGAAGTCTTTAGCTATCTACAAGAACTTCAAAGAACTCTTGGAGCACGAAGGTACTGCCAGAGTTTTACCAGGATTGAGCTTGGAAGAAGGAGTGAAGGTGTATGAAAAATTCTATGGACCCGATGCTGGTCCAGCTTTAGCCATTAGGGTTGAAGTCCTATAAGCTCTTCATATGTTTCTCTTAGTATTTTGTACGTCCTCCTCGCAAAGTCATATACGGGAATCTCTGCGAGTTCCCAAACACCTATTTCTCTGACAATGGGTAGGCGTATTTTATCTCCCTTTCTCTTTTTATCCCTCAGTATAGCTTCTATATATTCTTCTTCATTTGGCAATTCTACGTCATTTATGGCATCTCGTAGTATTTTATAATCATTTACAATTTTTATTATTTCTTCCAAACTTTTAGTATCTAGTAAGCCTTCAAGGTTGGCATACTTCGCTTCAACTATCATACCTAAAGCGATCGCTTCGCCATGGTATAACTTATAATTGCTAAGGCTTTCGATGGCATGGCCTACTGTATGCCCATAATTAAGAACTTCTCTGATGCCCTTCCTTTCTTTGGGATCTTTTGAAACAACTGAGAGCTTTATCTTGGATGAGCTTAATATTGCATACTTCAAGGAATCTTCATTCCTTTTCATTATCGCTGACCTATTCTCCTTGAGCCAATTAAAAAAGTCTCTCGATAGAGTTATTCCATACTTTAGAACCTCGGCCAAACTTGAACGAAAAACCCTTTCGGGTAACGTTTTAACAAATCTCAAGTCATCTATTATTAATGATGGGTGGTAGAAGGAGCCTATTATGTTTTTGTATCCCTTCCAATTAACTGCAGTCTTACCACCTATTGAACTATCTACCATAGCTAGCAAAGTTGTTGGTATGTGGACTAAGGGTATTCCCCTCATGTAGAGGGAGGCCGCAAATGCTGCTGTGTCTCCTAAGCTTCCACCAGCAACAACGATTAATGGTGTCCACCTATCTGCCCCTTTCTTCCAAAGAAACTCTATTATGCTTAGGGCAGTTTCTAATCTCTTCGCGTTTTCCCCATCGTCTACAATAGTAATATCTTTTAACATTTCATTTAGTTCATTTACTATCCAAGGATTTGATTTAGCAATTCCATTGCCTATAATTCCAATTCCATTGTCATAACCCTCCTCCTCAATGACATGCTTTATTATATTGGATCCCACGACCACTTTGTATTTTATTTTATCAACTATTTCAGTCTCATATGCATCATACGAGTTCCTCAAAGATCTCCTCCTCCTCTTCCTTGCGTCCAACTAAGAGCGATATTAGGTAAGCTCCAGCGCCCGCGGCTATTACCAAGACGAGGAGTAATATTGGGTTACCTAATATCACTTCTATTATTGTTGGAGTGGGCTTCAGATAAATTGCTGGCATGTTCCTAGCTAGTATGAACGCACCCCTGAAATCTTGATAACCGGGGGCGGTAACGTATAACCAAACGGTTCTTCCTATGTAGTATATGGGTACCATTACTCTAGCTATGCCCGCAACGTTAGTCATACCTTCACCTATCAGTTTGGTAAAGTGCTTATCAGCATATATTTTGACCACTGCCCTCGCAACGGGCTTATTATTCCTAACATCTTGAACCCTTATGGTTACCGGTACCTTTACGGGTCTAAGGGGAACCTTGACCAGAGTATCTATAGGCACTGCGAAGGATTGGGTTCCGGTAGCGGCCAATGTATTGGTGAACGAATAACACCTAATTATTGCTTGGTAGCTCCCTCTGGGAAGCTTTAACGTAGCACTCAGATCAGGTTTTGTCATCTTGGGTAGGGGCAATGGTTTGAAGAACGGACCACCTCTCACTTCACCGGTACAATAGCTTATGAAGTCATAGAGAAGTTTGATTTTAGTCTCTGCTTTAATCGTTACCGCAAACGATTTGTGTGCTATTGTAAGCTGTATCACTTTGGTATTTTCATTTATTATGACTGTTGTTACTAGAGGCTCAAAACCCTTTGCTGTAACGGTTACTGTATATGTTCCTGGCGGGATTGCTATGGTGTTGTTAGTTGTAGTTAGTGAGAACTTGAATTTCAGCCCTAGATATGTGTTAACGAATGTAACATTGTAACTCGGCACAGGTCTCCTTAGCTCGTCGAAGACCAAGACTTTGACTTTTACCATTTTCAATTTTAGCGGTATTGTTAGTTCAATATTTTTATTTACCTTTATTACTTTCTTGTAAGGTTGGTACCCTTTGGCTACAACTTTTATCTCATAAATGTCCGGAGGCAGTGAAAGCGTGATTACGTTGGTTATTAGACCTTTAAGTACCTTACTTTTCTGTTTGGTGAGAGACGTTACTGTGACCGTGTCTGGTGTTATCGCCCTGTTGGTTAGTGCATCCTTAACAATTAAGGTAACGTTGTAAAGGATTGGAGTTAGTGTGTATTTTACTGTTAGTGATGTTCTGCCAGGAGCTACTGTTAAAGTATCTGTAATGTTTCTATGTTGTGGAGCGTATACATGAACGGTATAGACTCCAGGTAGGAGGGTTACTCTAGCCAAACCCTTTTCGTTAGTCCTTGTAGCTAGAGATATTAAAGTTCCATTAATCACTATTTCTGCATTAGGTATCGGACCCTTTGGGATGAACGGTAGTGCACCTTTGCTCATTACAATGAACGTCGTAGGAATTCCGTTTAGTGGTAGGTATATTTTTACTACCTCTGGCCTATCATGCACTATAACCTTTCTTTGTGTTATATAGTACTTGTGTGACGCCGTTATAGTATATGTACCCTTTTCTAGATAGATACTAACTTTGCCTTCGTTGTCCGTTATCAAAGGACCTATCTTGATAAATTTACCTCTGACGCTCCTTCCCTCTATTATGACTGAGCTTCCAGGTAGTGGACGTTTGGTCTCTTTGCCATACACATATACTGTTAACTTGTAGATGTAAGGTATTACTGCTTCTGGTGATATAAGTACCTTGTATACAGGTGGTGGATCAAAGTTATCGCTTGGTGGAGCCAATGTAACGAATTCTAATACCTTTCCTATTCTTGTCCTTATTTGTAGTTCGTAAACGCTACAAGGAAGTTCTACGGTCTTACTAGTAGAGATAACTAAGCTATACCGATCACCAGTTGAAAGTCTTAAGAGCGATGCCACTACTATTGGCGACGTTATTAATTTCCTCAATTTTTTTGTCATCTCAAGCGTTAGTATTGCATTAGGTATACTGTACTCGGTAATCTCCGTAGGTTTGAAATGCATAGATGAACCAAAGCATATGTTTGGTATATAAGGAGCGGCACATAGTAGCTTCTCGTCAGAAATCGCTGCCAAGACTTCTGATCTCTTCATACTTATAGATACTATGTAATCTTTTCCTAATTTCTTAAACTTTAATAATGCTACATTGTAACCCAGCTTAGACTTTACGATATTGAGTATCTCGGCATTTTCGGCATTTCTCACGACTATAGTTATGTTGTGAATTAATATCTTACTGAAGTCGGCCGAATTAATTATAATTTGATTATTTTTGATCTTAACTATTCCATTAAACTTTTTACATGAAAGTAAAGTAGGTGCACCGTCTTTGAACGTCAATTTAGCTACATAGCTACTTCTATTACCTTCAAATATTATGTAGGTAATAGTATTATTGAAAAAGATATTGATATGACTGTATTTACCAATAGAGCAAGCGAGAACGAGCTTCCAAAGTGGAATCCATACAATTTTTGGTAATGTAGGGGCTGCTATCGGTACTAAATCTCTACTTTCCTTTGTATATATCATGTATTTGTCTTTGGAGGGATTTATCATGAGAACATTTGTATCAGTAACAAAAGCATACCATTTGTTGCTTTCTCCTGAAAACGACGGGTTATTGCCTATTTCGATTGGACTCGAAAGTGGTAATAATGCTAGATTCGTTATGAGCAGTTTGCCATCCTTAAGTACTATGAATATCCTTTTCTTTGACTCCAATATCTTGAGTGGTTCGGACGTATTGAGCTTTGCAACTACCTCTAGCATGTCATTTTTGTTTATTATTAATCTGTACAATGTATTACCATTGTAGACATATATTGTATTTGGATTTACCGATTGTACATAGTTTATAGAGTTCCACATATGAGTACCTATCACTTTACTAGGAAGGTAGTCAACTATAGGCACGGAATTTACTTCATTAGCATTCACATATATAATCTTCGATGCAAGAAGCATTGATACTAAGAGTATTACTACTAGCACTGTCCTTCTCATTACTTCTTTTCCCATAGAGCTAAGCGTATTACACACTTGAAAACTCTTCCAAAATGTAAACCTTAATATTTTAAGTATCTAAGCTGATGTAGGCTCAACCTACAAAACGGTATATGGCCGCAAATCCCATGACATCTTTTATGTATTTCTTGGTGTTCGGTATGTAGAGCTTTGCAACGACTAAGTCTACTAACTTTAAATGTTTAAACTTTATGTTTTCATCTATTGTTTGACCTAATGCATTAGCTACTATAAAGCCCTTTTCTCTCAATGCTTTGTACATCATAGAATATAACATCACATCTTTGATGTTATATATTGGAATGCTCCTTAGCTGTATTAGTCTAGCAATTAAGATTACCTTACCGTTTGGCAACTGTAGCAGTAGTCCATTGGTTGTCCTAGTGAACCTGGGAATTCCATTAATTACAAATTCGGTTGTCCTTCCGTTAGGGAGCATAGCCACTATAATAGTTTTGATTTTGATGAATTTGGTAAATATTACACTATCGGGATAGCCAGCTATTCTGAACATCCATATAGACTTTGCAAAGTCACCCACTTGCGGGACTAATACTACTACTTTATTATTACCTTTCTTAATTACTGGAAATATCTCATAGGTGAAAATACATGTCTTTTGAGGGGGGAGCTTGAAGTAGTGTATCATTCTAACTAATTCTTCTTCATTGCCGGTGAGTGCCTTAGCAACCCTTACTATTTTTACTGGATAGAGAGTTCCCGGATCAACCACAGTAGTATCGTTGGCTACAGTACCTATCATATAACCGTAATCCCACCATGCTAGTACAAACTTACAATTCTCATGTAGCACTTTCATCGATTCTGGAAACAATGGAGTGTAAAGTGCTGTACCAGCTGAAAGGAAAGACGGCGGAGGATATGATAGGGCAAACTTTATTCCATTAGTTGAACTTAGTATTAGCAACAGTACTCCAATTAGACCGATGAGGGCCAAGATACTTTCAGTAACCTTTCCTATTCTCTCTATGCGTAATATAGAGAATATTGATGACATGAAGAGAGCACCACCTAGTGCGCTTAGAAAGCCTACGACTGTGGTCAAGTATGACGCTGTATTTGCAATGATAAGATAGAAAGCGAAGAGACCAGCTAGAGTAGTTGGTAAGAACGAGCGTGCCTCTTCAACTAGCCTCTTATTATAGTATAGTAATAGGGTTAGGAGTGCTAGTGGAGCTAGCAAGCCTATACCGAATAGGCTTGGAATCATAGAAACGGGGTAGACTGAAAACAGTCTCTGATGTTCGGCCACACTCTTTTCCAAAGGCGATGAAGACTTTAGAAGCCAAGGAAATAGCATAACCAAGTATCTGCCAGTCAAGAACTTTAAAATAAAGTCTTTGAGCAATGTTATTACTATTGGCGTTCCTAAGAATAATACTATTAAGATTATTCCCCATATTTTTTTAAAGTTAATCTTGAAGTAGATGAATCCAAAGTATTCGATGAGAGTTACTATTATTATGCTCATCATCAGTCCTAAAGATGCATACTTCAAACCGGTGAGCCAGAAAGTCGTTATCCATAGGGACGTAAGGGCCAACGATATGAATGCTGATACAAACAATATGATCAAAGTCTTCATGTCTCTTTCATTGTTATAGAAGAAGGGTAAGAAGAGGGCAGTTAGAAGGAATATACCTTCCCCTACCAGTGTTCCTCCCCAGAAGGCGAAGCCAAGCATGAGTGCTAGTCCGATACCTATTCCAGTAAGTACAGCATCTTTGACATTAACTTCCTTCTTTTTCAAGAAATAGGTAAATACAACAAAAGCAAACGTAACGAATGTCAGTGAGGGCGCCATCTTTTCTACAAAGCTAGCTATACTTCTGTTCATGAAGCCGTGTTGAAAGCCTATTGAGATAGCGAAAACTAATGACCCTAGTGGGCCGAAGAGAACATAGCCTAGTACAGAGGAAGCAATAGTGGCTAACAATCCATAAAACGCTGGGATCATCCCAACCCAATCTACTAATCTAAGACCTAACGGCCTCAACAACGGATAGAATAGTGCACCCGTTATTGATAATCCAGGATACTCAGTTTTTCTCACATCTCTTCCTTCGGGCCACCACCATAGCCAATGCGTGTTTTGGGGCGTTAGTTGGTACCAATACGTTATACCCTTAGAGTACAAGGTTTTTGAAAGCCAGTATTCAAACATGCTATCATCGTATTGAAGCCAAATACCGTAGTGAGAATACTTGAAGTAGGGTGTAAGTCTTATCAAAAAAGCAGCAAGGATTACTGCCAAAGTCAAGAGAAGGATTAGTTTTGAACTCGTTAATATCTTTTTAAGATGCATGAGGTTACCCAAGCCTCAAAAACTGGAGAATTATAAATCAATGATGGACGAGTAGAATGAATGATGAGATTAACGCGCTAACGAGACTTGCACAGAGGATAAGCATATGCCACCATAGTGCGGTATATTGGAGTTTCATTTTCTCGGTACTTAGCCTTGCCGACTTAACATTCCTAATGTTTGCTGCGGCATATCCATTAAATATCATTGAGTCTACGTTAGTACTCTTCTTGTTTATGGCGATGCACATTCTTATAGTTGTAATATTAAGTAGCGAACCCATTTCATTGTTAATGACGCGGCTGTTGAGTATCAACATTGAAGAGGTTAAGTTCCTTGGAAGTAAGTGCAAAAAGAATACTAGGCTGTCAACAGTAGTAACATTAGTATTTTTAGCAACAATAATATCCACGGTCTTAGCCGCTTTCATTACGCCGACAGCGCCTACTCTAACGCTTTCCCTCTTTACGATAATAGCTCTATCCTTCTTAAAGTTTCATGTAATAGAGACGGAGTGCCTAGCTATTAGCACCCTTTATGCAATACCGATAGCATTAGTTTTTGTTCTAGCTTCAATAATACTCAAACTGAGTATACTCGTGACTGTTGTATCGGCCGAACTGGCATACGACATAGCACTAATTACCATAATAACGTCACTAGGTGTTAGAGAATGCGTGAATGTGAAGAACTGGTAAAAAAGTTGACGGAAAGCCGTTTGAACCCAACCAAGCTAGCCATACTGTTATACTTATCGATAAGCGGTTGGAGCAAATTAACAGAAATTAGCAATGCACTTGGTATAGCCAAGTCAACTGCATGGAAACACATAAAAGAGATGAAAGAGAGAGGGTTAGTTAAGGTCGAGTACAGTTTAGAGCCACATCCCCAAATGATGGTTGCATTAACTCAGAAAGGCCTAGAATTGCTGAACGAATACATAGGAATTATGGAAAAGGTGAAAATGTGTATCAAGCGAGAAGAAAAAGGTGACAGCCAACCCCAATCCTAGATAGGGGCAGAAAGGAGTGGAGGACGTTAAAATAGGACTTGAGGTACACATACAACTCACGTCACTTAAAACGAAACTGTTCTGTTCATGCCCAAATGATTACAGAGATAAAGATCCTAATACAAACGTATGTCCGGTGTGCTTGGGCTTACCTGGAGCACTTCCACAATTAAATGAGGAAGCCGTAAGAGCGGCTCTTTCTCTATGTATTGCTCTTAACGGTACTCCTACACGGAAAATGGTGTTTGCAAGAAAACATTACTTCTACCCCGATCTTCCAAAGGGGTTTCAGATATCCCAGTTTACAGCTCTAGGGAGCTCACCCGTGTGTCAAGGAGGCAGGGTAAAGTTACAAATGAAGAACTACGTTAAGGAGATTAGGATAAGAAGACTTCAGCTAGAAGAGGATCCAGGACGATTGGTATGGCCACAAGGCTTTAATTCAAAATACGTTCTTGTTGACTACAACAGATCGGGAGTTCCCCTTATAGAGCTTGTGACTGAACCCGATATGAGCTCGCCAGAAGAAGCTAGGGCATTTGTTGATAAGCTAAGAAGTATTCTAGAACATTTAGGTATATGTAATTGTGATTTAGAAGGTTCATTAAGAGTTGATGTGAATATAAGCATCAAAGGTGGCGAAAGAGTTGAAATAAAGAACATAGGCTCTATAAGAGATGTAGAGAAAGCATTAAGATATGAAATAGTACGCCAAAAGACAATAGTATCGCAAGGAGGAAAAGTAATCAGAGAGACCAGGCATTGGGACCCTAACAAGAGAGTGACTGTATCGGCGCGAACTAAGGAGGTAGAAGCTGAATACCGTTACATGCCAGAGCCCAACTTAGCTCCCTACATAATAACCGAACAGCTTGTTGAAGAAGCAAAGAAAACATTACCAGAACTTCCCGATGAACGAGCAAAGAGACTCGTTAAACAGTACGGATTAAGTGAGTACTTAGCTAATGTCCTTGTAAGCTCTAAGAGACTAGCTGACATGTTTGAGGAAGCAAGTAAGAGCTATAACAACTATGTAAGGCTTGCCAATATCTTAGTAGTGGATTACTTACGCTGGGTACATGAATTTAATAAGAAGATAGGAGAATGTGTAGAACCTAAATGGTTTGTTGATATACTAAAAATGGTTGATCAAGGTATCATTTCATTGAAAATTGCTAGAGATGTAGTAATACCAGAAATGGTAAAGAGGTGTAAGGAACCATCTATAATAATCAAAGAGAAAGGACTTAGGGTAATAGCAGAAGAGGGTAAACTAAGGGAACTTATACGGAAAGTTATAGAAAGCAACCCTAAGGCCGTTCAAGATGCGTTGAAGAATCCAAAAGCAATAAACTACCTAGTGGGCCAAGTCATGAAGGCTACAAGAGGACAAGCAGAGCCGAAACTCGTGCGAAAAATCTTGGAAGAAGAACTAAGTAAACTCCGGGGATGAAATTTCGCCACGGATCTGAGAAAACATGATGAAGACCCGTGATGTTGACCCCCTATATATCTACTACAAATTTCACCATCCAACAATCGTTTATCTTCTTGATTTCCATCTCAGCATAGGTCATCGCCTTTACTATTGTGCCATATTCATGTTTTTGTGGATTAAATTTCTCACCACAAGCTTTACCTTGGATTTTGTACTTTCCATCGGTTTTGATCAATTTAACATCAAATTTTGAGAAGACCATTCCTTCAGCATCGAAGAATAGCAATAGATCATCTATCCATTTATAGAGAGCTTGTTCAAGATCATCGGCTTCATCAACGACCTCTCTGCACTCTTTCGGCTCTACCTTTTTGACATCAGTAATTATATTAAAAACTCCTTTAGCAGCGTTAGCAAATGCTTCTTCTAGTGTCTTACCATATCCCACCACTATTATGTCAGCTGTATGAGGTAAGTATTCAAACTCCTTTTCACATGCCATGTCTTAACCCCTTCGCCTCCATGACGAGATGAGGTGCAACGGGTAAGATGAGTTTGAATGCCGTTTCTACTGCATCTGGACTGCCTGGAGTCACAGCAACTATCACTCTTTTGTAAATCCACATACCCGCCCTTGACAGAATCGCAAACGGGCCATGCTTTTTATATGTCTCGAACCTGAACAATTCGCCAAAGCCGGGTATATACCTATCAGAAACTTCGGCAACGGTATCTACGGTTATATCATTTGGACCTACGCCAGTTCCACCTATAAAGACTATGAGGTCTACTATATCCAGCAGTTCTTCAAGGGTGTTGAGTATAGCGTCTTTGGAGTTCGGGATTATTTTAAAAGCTCGAACTTCGTGCCCTATCTCAGTTATCATTCTTTCAGCAAGTACACCGCTGGTATCTTCTCTCTCGCCTTTGTAGACCCTATCAGATACAACTACTATCCCGAAGGACACCTTTTCTGGTTTTAACTTTTCGTGATCTTCAATACCCATTCATATTACACCCTTGTGTTATAGATTAACAGAGGGCTTAGAGTTTATGGATGAACAAACAGAGGAAATAATAAATCAGGATGAAGAGGTAATACATAATGATGAAGAGGAAGTCAAAGATAACTTTGAGATAGTTAGGAATACAGAGGAAGTGATAGGCACTCCAACGTACATTGACGATAGCGAATGCAATTATGCGGTAATATCAGACTTACGCGCATGGTTAAAGAAGTTAGAACTTCTCATGGGATATCTAGAAGCAGAATTAGAAAAAGTAAGAAGATATGACGAAATAAAACTAGTAAAGTATGAGATATTGGAAGTTAAGAGAGAGATTGAGTATACTAAGTGGAAACTTAATAAGGAGCTGGCGAAGTGTGGTGAAACAGAGGTCTTGGGGGTATCATCCAAAGGCCCAAGGGAACCATGGTTGATTGTATCCCTTATGAGAAAATACGGTCTCTTATGAGGTGACCTATAGTATGAAGGGTAATGAAGGCAACCATGAAAGAGTGTTAGAAGATGTAGCGGCTAAGTTAAGGAGCTTGTTACCTAAAGAACTTGGAGTCACTCGAATAGCCTACGAGGGACCAGAGGTAGTCGTTTATGCAAGAAACCTAATTCCTATATATGAAAAGCCCGACTTGATAAGAAATATAGCAAGGACCGTTAGGAAAAAGATAGTTGTAAAACCCGATGAGCAGGTCAGAAAGAAGGAAAGTGAAGCGGCAAAGATAATTAGACAAATAGCTGGCGAAGAAGGAGAGATAGTCAACCTAGAGTTTGAGCCTAGTACTGGAGAAGTTATAATAGTAACAAACAAGCCCGGCTACATCGTAGGTAAAGGTGGGAGAAGGCTCAAGAGAATAATAGCCGAGACGGGTTGGAAACCCGTTGTAATGCGTAATCCACCTCTCCAATCTGCAACTATAACTCAAATACGATCGTTCTATAGGGAAAACACAAAGAAGAGGATAAATGTCCTTCTCGAGATAGGAAGTAGAATCCATAGACCACTCTTATTCAAGAACAACTATGTCAGGATAACGGGCTTGGGCGCTTTCAGAGAAGTCGGACGTTCAGCAATACTCTTGGAAACAAAAGAGTCTAAGGTTATTCTGGACTTCGGCGCCAACGTCAGCTCATACGAACCTCAAAAGCACTTCCCTAAATTCGAAAATATTGATATAGATGAAATTGACGCCGTTGTAATAACACACGCACATCTGGATCATTGTGGCTTAGTCCCGTGGCTCTATAAGTATGGCTATCGCGGTCCAGTGTACGTAACTCACCCCACTCGTGATCTAATGGTGCTTGTTCAGAGGGACTATATAGAGGTAGCTAGAAAAGAAGGCAGATTTCCACCCTATTCAGAGAGCGACATAAACTCTATGCTCTTGAGGACTTTCTCCCTTAACTATGGTGAAGTCACTGATATAGCACCAGACATAAAGCTAACGTTCCATAATGCCGGCCATATACTAGGCAGTGCTATGGCACACTTACATGTAGGTGAGGGACTGTTCAACATAGTCTATACCGGAGATTTCAAATATGCTAATACGAGGCTCTTAGACAAGGCAAACACCCAATTCCCTAGAGTAGAAGCAGTAATCATGGAAAGCACTTATGGCACACAAGACCAACCGCCCAGAGCGTTAGCTGAAAAGAACTTGATAGAGATAGTGAATAAGACATTGGAGAAAGGAGGATTCATCCTAATTCCCGTATTGGCTGTAGGAAGGGCCCAAGAGGTCCTACTGCTTTTAATTGATGCAATAAAGAACAAGTTAATAAGAGGAAAAGAAGGAGAAGTACCGATATACTTGGACGGAATGGTTTATGAAGCTACTGCAATACATGCTGCATATCCCGAGTGGTTATCGAGAAGTTTAAAGGAGAGAATCCTAAGAGGAGAGAACCCATTCTTAGCGGAATTCGTTAAAAAGGTGGAGTCAGACATAACGTCTGGTGGTGTAAAGAGAGAAGACGTACTAAAGTCTGAGCCGGGCATAATAATATCAACCTCCGGTATGCTGACTGGTGGTCCAGCCGTTGAGTACTTCAAAAAGTTGGCTCCTGATCCAAAGAACTCAATAGTGTTTGTCTCTTACCAGGCCTCTGGAACATTAGGTAGAAAGCTCAAGGAAGGCATTAATCGTGTTGAACTTCCAGTCCTAGAGGATGGTAAACAAAGGGTTGTAAGTATTGATGTAAAGATGCATGTATTCTCAGTTGAAGGGTTCTCGGGTCATAGCAGCAGAACCGAATTGATTGAGTGGTTAAGACACCTAACACCAAAACCTAAACATGTAATACTTAATCATGGTGAGTCAAGCAGGATTGATGGTTTAGCTAAGATAGTGGGTAAGCTCAGATGCTCTAATGATCGTATGTGTCTACCAAAGAATGTGAAAATACATACACCAAACATACGAGACAGCATAACCTTTGTAGAAGAAGATATTTAACAATTATTATCTTGGGGGATGTCTTAATCAGAATATTAAGCCTAAAGTACAATGGGGTCCTCATGGAGGATGTAATACTAAGGGCTGTAGCCAATTCCAGCCTGGTAGTCGGCATTAGGGCGTTATTCAACTTCTTTAATATCCTCCTCCTCTTCCTCATAAAGTTCAATGCGACCCCAAGCACCCAAAACGAGAAGACCCTTCACATAATCCCCGCTCTCTATTCCTCTGGGCCCCATACCCCTTAGGACTTCAGTTCCATCATTTCTATAAAGGGATACCCTACCATCCCAGCTACCGACGTACAAACCTTTACACAAATCTCTCCAGGCAATCACTCTAACATCAAAGAAGTTACCTCTACTCCATATTGGATTTAGCTCTTCATCAAAGACAAAGACTCCGCCGGGTTCGAAGGTACCAGCTGCAACTCTTTCTCCACATACCGAAACAACGTTAACGTTTTCGGCTAACCTTTTTCCGTTCATTAGTCTTCCGAGACCCTTCAATGCGTAAATGTTTCCGTCAAAGCTAGCTGCATAGATGTATTTTCCCCAGCTGATAGAATAAACATTGCCGTAAGCTTCATATATTTTTATGAGTTTCTTTGATTCTAAATCGAGAAGGTATATAGCTCCACAACATGACCCTAATACCGCTTTATTCCCCTTAATCGCACAAGAGAGGACTGCATATTCTGTATTTATACGTTCAACGTTACCTTCGTCATCTAAAATTAGTACCGACATGTCCTCAGTACCTAATAAATATTTACCTTCACATATCTTTCTAACACAATATATCCCTGCTTTATGACGATATGAAGATACTATTTCACCATTTTCGATATCTACTTTGTAAAAGTAATTTTCTGAAGTAACTAATATTTTATCCTTATCAAATCTTACATCATAGGTATGTCCGGGCGTTTGAGTGAGCCAACGCCTCAGCACATGAGTCCTCGTTTAATATTTTGACTCCCTCTCATAACCCTTTGCGGAACCCATGAGAGGACACATACTAGTAATAGCAGAGAAACCCAAAGCTGCAGAGAAGATAGCTCTAGCCCTAGGTGTACCAAAAAAGTACAGAAAGTATAATGTTCCCTACTGGGTACTAAACAATGGAAACAAAATAGTGGTGGCTTCGGCTGCGGGCCATCTTTTCGGTTTAGCCCCTAAATCCAGCGGTTTCCCTGTCTTTGAATATGATTGGAGACCCCTTTATGAAGTTGATAGGGATAGTTCCCATACGAAGAAATTCATTGCGCTTTTATCTTCTTTAAGCAAAGACGCTAAATTATATGTAAATGCATGTGACTATGATATTGAAGGATCAGTCATAGGATTCATGATAATAAAGAATTTTGGTGACTTGAAGAGAGCAAAAAGAATGGTATTTCATGCTTTAACTCCACAAGAGCTGAGGAAAGCTTGGAGGAATCTGAGATCCTTAGACTGGGAGATGATAGAGGCTGGTCTAGCGAGACACGAACTGGATTGGTTATGGGGCATAAACGTCTCCAGAGCCCTTATGAGGGCTTATAAAGCAGCAAGTAAAAAGAATAGAAGCCTATCTGCGGGAAGAGTTCAAAGTCCAACACTAAACGAGGTCGTAAAGAAAGAAATAGAGATTGGAACGTTCGTACCTTTACCCTATTTCCTAGTTACGCTTAAAGCCGACGGATTTACACTGGAACCCACACTCAAGTTCAACACTAAAGATGAAGCATCAGTGTGGAGTGGGACGTGTAAAGGTAAAGTCATAAAGGTCGTAGAAAATGAGGAGAAATACAATCCTCCCCATCCATTTAACCTACCAGACCTTCAGATGGAAGCAGCTAGACTTTATGGTTTTTCACCAGCTAAGACACAGAGTATAGCGGAGGACTTATACTTAGATGCTTACATCTCCTATCCAAGAACAAATAGCCAGAAGTATCCGAAAGACCTAGACTATGAAGACATCTTAAAGCATCTGATGACATCTCAGTACTCCGGATTAGTGAAAGCTCTTAGGAAGGAGACCAAGGGTATATATAAACCCAACAATGGTCCTAAGGACGATCCGGCCCACCCAGCTATATATCCCACGGGTAAAGTACCAAAATCTCTAGATCGTGATCATATGAGAGTATACGATCTCATTATTAGGAGATTTATGGCTACCCTTGCATCGCCTTCCAAGTATTTAGTTAAGAAGGTAACAATAGAAGTTAAGAATAAGCAGTTTAGGATAATTGGGAAGAAGAGAATTTGGATGGGATGGACTTTATACTACCCCTACTCTGCTCCAGAGGAGAAACCTTTCCCACCATATAAAGAAGGAGATAATGTATTGGTGAAATGCTCACTAAAAACACAATACACGAAGCCTCCCGAAAGATTTACCAAAGCTAAGATAGTGAAGTGGATGGAAAAGGTTGGAATTGGTACGGAAGCTACCAGAGCTAGAATAGTAGAGACCTTGTTCAAGAGAGGATACTTAAAAGTTGTCCACAACAAGGTCTATGCAACTGATCTAGGTATGGGTGTAGCTCTAGTGCTGTCAACGTATTTTCCGGAGATAGTGAGTGTTGAGTTAACAAGAAAGTTTGAAGAGGAGATGCAAAAAATTAGAATGGGAAAGAAGAAAAGGAAAGAAGTAGTGGATGAGGCAAAGAATGTACTAAAAATGCTAATGGAAAAGTACAAGCCTCACTTAAAGGAGGTAGGTCAGAAACTAGCTCAAGCATTAGGAGACATAGAGCCCGAAAGCAAATGTAAGCTCTGTCATAGAGAAGCCCGGGAAAATGGATTGTGCTATCTACATTTTGAAGCGTATAAGAATATACTCGAAGCGTATTCTATGTGGAAAGCGCGGTTAGGAATAAGTTTCAAAGATTACTTACGCAAACTTTCGAAGATGAAGGAAGCCGGTATCTATGTACGTGATATAGCGAGTGGATGGGAGAATGTGTTTGAATCTAGAGAAAGCATTAATAAGGAACAGTGATTGAGCACATTGGAAAGGGTGCTGATGCCTTGAGCACCGGATTGACTTATCAAGGAAGGCAAGTCCCCGAGGAGGCACAACAGAGTGGCGAGCAAAGGTTAGGGATAACCAAAGTTACGAGGATAAGGCTCTTTGGTAGATGGTTCCCAGCTCTATTCTGGGCAAGGATAATGGAAGAGATAAAGAACATTGTTGGCGAGAAGAATTTGGTTAGTGTGAGGAGCTTCCGTACTCCTAGAGGCGTAATACTTACCGATATAGACATAGCTGGTGAACTAGATCTCGAAAAGATAAGAGAACTGGAGAGGAAAATCGAGCTAGCAATGGCAGAGAGTGATGTCAATCCGAGAAGATTCCTAAAAATTGAGGTGAGGGAGAGACCGGCCGCTCTCCTTGTCAGTCAGGACTGATAATTATGGTTTTTAATCCGTTAGAGTTAGGTAAGAAGGTTTCCAAGATTGTTTGTAAAAACGACAAAAGGTTATATTACCGTTTCAGAGGAGGAGCCTTTTATGGAGGTATAGCCACTGCGGATACTGTTGGATGTAATCTCAGATGCGTATTTTGTTGGAGCTGGAGGTCATCACATCAGATACCAAAAGATGCAAAACTTTTAGCAGCAGAAGAGGTCTCATCAAAACTCATAGAAATAGCACGCAGACGTGGGTATAGTCTAGCTAGAATAACAGGTGGTGAGCCCACACTATGCTCTAGCCACCTACTTCGTGTTATAGATTTAGTTAATGAAGAGGGACTCCTATTTATACTCGAAACAAACGGTATCCTAATGGGTTACGATGAGAAATTAGCTAGAGAAATAGCTAAGAGAAATGTGTTTGTTCGAGTATCAATAAAAGCGCCTACACCAGAGAAGTTTTCGAAAATTACTGGTGCGTCAAAGGAGTTTTTTGAATACCCTTTCAAAGCTTTGGAGAACTTGATACGTGCTGGGCATCCAGTTAGAATGATGAGGGCATCTGTCGTCTTAGGATACGGTAGCGAAAAGGAGTATGCAGAACTTCTTAGGAGGCTCGCCTCAATACATCCAGAACTTGCAGACGTGGAGTGGGAGATAATAACCCTGTATCCTTCAGTTAAGAGAAGACTTGAGAAGAAGGGACTTCTTCCATCCGTTTACTCGGTCCCCTGAATTCAACAGGGGTTACTTCATAATATGTAACTCCACCATTCCTGTCAACGACGGCCACTATTGATTTCATGTCATTAGCTCTGACGTCGTCTATCCAGTATAGTAAGTCATCCACCTTTATCTTGAGACCTTCTTCAAGGATTAAGTATTCCGACCACCAACTATTTCTCCTTATTTCAACAAGTGTCCCTTCCCTTCTAGCTTCCGGGACAACTTTTCTGTTCTTTCTTCTTAAGTCGTAGTAGACTGTAAAGAGTGACCAAAAGGTTCTTAGTGTCTTACATCCCTTTCCCTTCTCTTTGCAACTCCTCTCAAGGGAAGAAAGGATACATGCCAGTACTCCCTTGAAGTCGAGCTCTTTCTCGTCCTTTATTACTTTGGCTTCATTAGTTAATCTGAGGTATGCGACCTCAATGGGGTGTAGGAGTATCTGATCCTTTATGCGTATGCCCACAATGTATCGAGGTGGGGAACTTGAGGGGATGCCGTAGCCGTCGTCGCGGAGGGTTATCGTCAGCATGGGTATCACCGAGAGGTGGTGGGCCCGCGGGGATTCGAACCCCGGACCACCGGGTTATGAGCCCGGCGCTCTGCCTGGCTGAGCTACGGGCCCAACCGCCATTGGATACGGTGAGGAAAGAGGTTTAAAAGTTTTGTGGAAAGTTATCTCGGGATTACGAATGTCGTCCGTGTATGTTAAATTTAAAAATATTGTTTTTGAAGTCAAGGTTCATGGTAACGCATTATTCATTGCTAATTCCATAGTTCTAGATGCACGGAGTATTACGCTACCTAAGGAGTCCGAGATCTTTTATGCGGAACCCGAAGTTAAGAAAAGAGTAGTCTATGCGTTCTATAATCCCTTGAAAGGCGTTGAAAGGCCGCCGTATGTGGACATGCTAGCTGGTGAGAGAAGAGTCTTCGGAGGATTCGAGCTGAGAGCTGTTGATATGGACTTTGAACAGTACCTCACGGTTATCACACCCGGAAGCTTCCTATATGAATATACAATAGTTACACCTAGAAAGTTAGCTTTGGTAACTAGTGCCAAGAGAGACTTTTACTTAGAGGACACAGAGAAGAGAAAAATAATACACATAGTCTGATACGGTGGATATCATGGTATGTCCAAATATAAATGTTATATGTATAGACGATGAAGAACTGCTTAATGCTTATATTCATGATGCTTCTCCTTTAGAAGGAGAAGTTCCAGAAGGAATATTATTTCCATCGAACACGGAAGAAGTATCAAAGGTACTAAAGTGGGCCTATGAGTATGAAGTACCTATCTATCCATACGGAGGAGGTTCAAGCTTGGTAGGAAGTCCTCTTCCCTTTGGAGGATACGTAATTGATACTTCATTACTTCTAGAATATGAGCTATATCCAAAAGATAATTTAGTACTAGCTGGTGCTGGTTGGGTATTGTCTGAACTTAATTCAAAACTTTCTGAGGAAGGATTATGGTTTCCCGTAGATCCGGGTAGTGTTGACATGGCAAGCGTGGGAGGGATAGTATCAACTAATGCTGGTGGAATAAGGGCCGTCAAATATGGCGTAACCGCTGATAACGTTAGGGCCGTAGAATTCGTAACCGGTAAAGGTGATATTGTATGGAGCGGAGCATGGTCAAAAAAGAGCAGTACTTGGATTAGACTTCATCAACTAATAGTAGGCTCTGAAGGTAATTTTGGCGTGATCACTAAAGCCTTGCTTAAGGTAGTGCCTAGACCAAAGAAAAGGACTGCTCTAATGGTTCAAAGCGATAACGAAGAGGAGATGGGTGAACTTATACTAAAACTCCTAAAACTGGAACCTTCTGCGCTAGAAATGATGGATCCTAAAACCATTGAAGCTGTTAATGCACATCCCTCATCTCCTTTAAGACTTTCACCGAAATTCACACTTCTTGTAGAATTTGATGACGATAAACAAGAAGAAAAGGCACATATCGTTGAAAGGGAATATGATGGTATGTATGGAGGAGAGGAACTATGGAAGTATAGGAAATTAGCTGGACCATCTCTAACAATGGTAAAAGGTTCTAGGTCAGATTGGGATGTAGCATTTCCTGTCAGCCTAATACCTAAGGCTATTAAGTATATATATGAAAACAGAGGCGATTGGGACATTGCAATATTTGGTCATGTTGGTGATGGTAATTTACACGTAAATCTACTTCATCCACCTGGATCCGAATGGGTTAAGAGAGCTACAGAAAAAGCAAAAGAGATGATATGTGATATGAGTAAGAAGTTGAAAGCAACTGTTAGTGGAGAACATGGAATAGGTCTATTGAAGTTGGCATTATTGGATTGTGAAGTTGGCAAGGACGCTATTGAGTATTGGAAGATCATAAAGTCTGTTTTCGATCCCAAATATATTTTGAACCCAGGTAAGAAGATACCTTTATGATTAAATTTTTAAAAAATTGGGCGTCCTCGACGAACGGAGTGCCGCCGTAGCTCAGCTGGCAGAGCGCCGGCCTTGTACCGAAACGCAAGAAAGCCGGTGGTCGCGGGTTCAAGTCCCGCCGGCGGCTCCACCCATATTAAAATCCCTCCATAACCTCGGCATGTGGGTGTCAGACAAATGACTGAAAGGAGACTTAGGCAACCGATAGTAGCAGTCCTAGGTCACGTTGACCATGGCAAGACTACCCTGCTTGACAAAATAAGAGGAACCGTCGTTGCGATGAAAGAGCCCGGACAAATAACACAACACATAGGTGCTAGCTTAGTACCAACAGAAGTCATAGAGAAGGTTACGGAACCCCTAAAGAAGCTAATACCCACCGTCAAGTTAGAGTTGCCGGGGCTACTCTTCATCGATACACCAGGTCACGAGATATTCTCCAATTTGAGAAGAAGGGGAGGAGCAGTAGCTGACTTAGCAATACTTGTAGTTGATGTCATGGAGGGCTTCCAACCACAGACATACGAGGCAGTAGAGATACTAAAGCAAAGGAAAGTTCCCTTCATAGTTGCTGCTAACAAAATAGACCGAATTCCGGGCTGGAAACCACATCCAAATCAACCCTTCTTAATAAGCTACAGAAAGCAAGAACCCTATGTTAGAGAAGAATTAGACAATAAGATATACGAGATAATGGGCAAACTCGCCGAAGTAGGCTTTGATTCAGACCGTTTCGACAGAATTAAAGACTTTACAAGACAAATAGCTATCGTCCCTATATCAGCTAAGACTGGCGAGGGTGTACCAGAACTCTTAGCAATATTAGCTGGGTTGGCACAGAGGTTCATGAAAGGGCGCCTAAAGTATGTAGAGGGCCCCGCCAAAGGCGTTGTCATGGAAGTAAAAGAGGAACCGGGATATGGTTCTACAATAGATACCATAATTTACGACGGCATAATAAGACAAGGCGATAAGATAGTAGTAGGTGGCATTGAAGGGCCCATAGTAACCAAGGTTAGAGCCCTCCTGATACCCGAGCCTTTGCAAGAGATAAGGGCCACAAAAAGGTTCAGGGCAGTAGATGAAGTTTCAGCAGCTGCGGGTGTAAAGATAGTAGCGCCGGGATTAGAGAAAGCTTTGGCGGGCGCACCAGTTTATGTAGCTACGAGCGATGAAGACGTGGAAAAACTGAAGGAACAAGTCGAGAAGGAAGTATCAGAAGTTATGATAGAAACTGATAAAGAGGGTGTCATCGTAAAGGCTGATACATTAGGAACATTGGAAGCACTTGTACAGTTCCTCAAGAGTAGGAACATCCCGGTAAGGATGGCAAAGGTGGGACCGGTCACTAAGAGGGATATAATAGAGGCGATGACAGTAAAGAAGAAAAATAAAGAGTATGGAGTAGTATTGGCATTCAATGTAAAAGTGCTTCCAGAAGCAAAAGAACTTGCTGACAAGGAGGGTATAAAGATATTCCGAAACAACATCATTTACCGCTTAGTTGAAGAGTTTGAGGAGTGGCTCAAACAACTGAAGGAGGAAGAAAAGAGAAAGATCTTAGAGACTCTTGTTCGACCAGGAAAGATAAGGATACTACCGGGCTTCGTGTTCAGAAGAAGCGATCCCGCGATAGTGGGTATAGAAGTCCTAGGAGGAACCATAAAGCCTAAGTATCCGCTAATGAAAGAGAGCGGTGAAAGAATCGGTAGTATACTACAGATACAAGATAGGGGTAAAAGCTTACAAGAGGCTAGGGCGGGACAACAAGTAGCTATATCGATAAAGGGTAGAGTAATGGTAGGAAGACACGTCAATGAAGGAGATATCTTGTATACTGATGTGCCTGCGGAGCACGCGAGACTCTGGCTAACTAAGTTCAAGAATGAACTTAATGACGATGAGAAGATGGTACTTCAAGAAATAATTAAAATAAAGAGGAAACAGAACCCGCTCTACGGCGTCGTATACGGTACCTAGCGCTTGTATTTTAGGCACGTATAGCCATAGGCAACTACATTACCTTTAACAGCCCTCAAGAATTCATCAACGGTTAGACCGGGTGGAAGGTTATCTATATTGAGTGCTAGTACAAAGAAATAGTATCTATGTGCCCTATCGCCCTTGGGAGGACATATAGGAAACCATCCTTCCTTTCCAGCACTATTCAAGCCATAAGTGCCGACATCCGGTTTCCATTCCTTTGCAGTGGGAGGAATGTTGTAAACTAGCAGATGGTAGAAATTCCCTATAGGTGCGTCTGGATCAACTACGACTATCGCAAATGATTTTGGAACTACATCACTTTTCCAAGATATTGGTGGTACGGAAGGAAATGGTGTATCACAAGTGTAAGCTATGGGTGCCATAGCACATTCTTTTAGGTTATCAACCTTGACTACGATAGCTTTCTTTCCCTCAATGAATGGAGTGAGCGATTTGGGCAGCTCTTGGCTTTTGCTTACCTTAGGAGATGCCAATAGGAAAATGCCTACAATTAGTGCTAGGACGACTGATACTGATATACCTACGAGTTGCGTAGACTTCATAGCTATCTGTCACCGAGGAATTGTTCGGAAGCGGGATGATGAGTAAGGGAGTCAGGAGACTAAAATATGAATGACCGGAAACGGAACAGCTGACCCGATGAAGAGGCTTGAAAGATGCGAATGGTGAGCGTAGGCCGGGCTCTGATGGGCTTTCTTCCTCAGAACTTGGGTTGTCCTCCAGAGGCTATTATCGCTTCCTTTAGCTTCTCTATGACGGCTCCGCTTTTCAAGACTTCTATAACTTCCTTGTATGATTCGCTTATATCATACATTTCCTTAACATGCATCGCGAGTGCTGTATTCAGCGCTAAAAACGTGGCTTCTGGTTCCTCACCTCTCAGAGCTCTTATGAACTTCTTTTTACTCTCTTCAACGCTCTTGACTCTTAGCGGATCAAGGCTCCTCAAGGGTTCTGCGCCAAAGTCTTTGACATCAACTGTCGTATATACTATTTCATCTGGTGTTACTATGTAGACATCGGTAGTTGAAACTGGAGAAACTTCATCTATTCTAGGTCTTCCGTGTATTACAGCAGCTCTCTCTATACCTAATAGTTGTAATGCTTTAGCTATGGGCTCTAACATCCAAGGCTCGCTTACACCTACCATTTGATATCTAGGTCTAGCAGGATTGGAAAGAGGTCCAACTAAGTTAAATATAGTCCTAATTTTTAGGGACTTCCTAACTGAAGCAACGTTCTTCATGGCCGGGTGATAGATAGGCGCGAAAAGGAATACGAAACCTGATTCTTTAAATGCCTTCTCGGCTTGCTCGGGTGTCATCATTATATTGTAGCCTAACTCTTTCAGTATATCTGCACTACCCGTTACACTCGTTACTCCTACGTTGCCATGTTTAGCGGCTTTGACACCCATAGCGGCTAGTGTTATAGCAGTTGCCGTGCTGACATTAAATAATGAAGCCTTATCACCTCCAGTACCAGCCGTATCCATTGCATCTGGGAAGGGCCCTATCTTAATGGCTTTATCAAGAAGGGCCTTAGCAAAACCGGCTATTTCTTCAAAACTTTCTTTACCACATCTTAGAGCAGTAAGAAGTGCCCCTTTTTGTGCTTCGTTGAGTCCCTCAGAAGTTAGTGCTGTTGCTAGGGAGTAAGCGGTATCTAGGTCGAGCCTTTTTCCGTTAAGTAATCTTTCGAGAATTTGAGGGATATCTATCATAGGACAGGACCCGAGTTATGTGCCCAGTCCTAAGGACAAAAAACTTAGCTTATTGCTGTTGCTTCTCTTCCTTCGGGCGACATATTACGGGCTGATTGGGGCCCTTGTCCTCACAAACCAGTACAATTTCACTTACCTCAGCACTCACGTTCTCACCATGGGGCTGTAGCATAGAACAAGTATATTAATTTATTGTGTTATGTTGTTCGGCAGACGTCCTATGGTAAGGGTCTCTAGCCCATCAAGAATACACATTACTTTACTCGATCTCTGTGGAGACCTTGGGAGAGTTGATGGCGGTGTTGGTTTTGGTGTTAAGCTTCCTAGAACAGTAGTTGAGGCTGAACCATGTGAAAACTTCGAAGTAAGAGGTCCTAGGGCTGATGAGGTAAGAGAACGACTCTTACCACTTGGATTAAAAGGATGTATCAAAATAGTGAATACCGTGTCCCCCCACGTTGGCTTAGGATCCACTACCCAGCTGTTGCTTTCCTCAGCAAAAGCTCTAGCTCTTGTAAACGGTATCGAATTGAGTGCTCAAGAATTAGCAGAACTTGTGGGGAGGGGCGGAACGAGTGGTGTAGGTGTTCGTGTTTTTGAGTCTGGAGGGTTCATCATAGATTTTGGTCATTCTCTTGAATTAAAAGGCGAGATACTGCCATCCGGCGTATCCCTAACCTCTCCTCCACCTACCATTCGTTTAGATTTTCCAGAAGATTGGAGAATAATTATGGTTTATCCCGAAGAAGGAGGTAGCTATGATGAAGTAAGCGAGGTGAAAGTTTTTCTAGAAAGAACCCCTTTAGAACCACGTGAATGTGATCGTTTGGCAAGGATAATTTTTATGATATTAATACCTTCAGTAATCACAAAAGATTTAAGGCTCTTTCATAAGGCTATAAATATGATACAAAACATCGGTTTTAAAAGAGTAGAGAACGAAATTCAAAATGAAATGATTAGAAGGCTAATGGAAGAAATAAGGAAAGTGAGCGGGATGGCCGGACTCAGTAGTATGGGACCCCTTGTATATACTGTAGTTCATAAAGATATAGCCAGAGTGATGAAGAAGGAGATCTCGAGGTTTGTCCCAGAAGGGTTTGGAATTACCGTTTCACCCCCCGACAACTCGGGTGTAAGGATCGGGCGATGATGAGTTTGCCGAGTGTTGATGGGTGAAAGAGGCTACGGGACAGCCGAGCCCTGGCCAAGGTAGCAATAATTCTTGCTACTTTCCATGCGACAATGGGCGCTCTATCCTGTGGTCCCATATCAGCTATAGTATTCGGCTTCCAATAGATTGCCTTTTGGATCTCGTTCTTCCACGTTACTATAGAATACCATTCTCTCACATTGAGTCCTTTCCCTCCTTCAAAAATTACTACGCCTTCAAGACATGATATAATAGTACACGTATTTGGTCTTGATTTACTCTGGAGCCTTATTCCATTAGGTGTGAGTAACCATATCTCTTTAGCATCAGCCTCTAGAAAGCGCTTTGTGTCACCGCTATCTGTCTCCTCTAGCCTATGTTTTGTCTGCTTAACTATAATGGGTTCAATGTTTAATTTCTTGAGCTCAATTAATAAATGTTTTACTAAAGTGGTCTTACCAGATTTTCGAGGACCGACTACTTGGATTACCAAATTCATTCGCTCACCAGCTTTGGAGCATTCTTATAGAGAGGGCATGTCCTCCAGTGATATGCACAGAGTTTTACTTCAGTTATTGTTAGTACCCTATCCAAAACTCTACATACCGCATACCATTTACCGTTGGAACCTCTTATAGTCTTGAAATATGGGCACTTGCTCTGTGGCTCGGCATTTAGTGCCATGATAGGATCGTAAGGCTTGTACCTCTCCTCGAATGCGAGATCTTTAGCACTTTTTGAAGGAGCAAATCGTAACAGTGTATCCTTTTTACTCTTCTCTTCCGGTTCTACATAGAATTGACAACTTTTGTATCCATATTCTGATTTACAATGATTACCTACTACCCTTTCGTCCGGTTTTTGAAGCTTAGGACTATGACATGCTCCATCTTTAAACCAAGGACAGACCAACGCTCATCCATTAGGAGTGTAGCATATATGAAGGTTAATAATAGGTTTTGCATATGGTGCTAAGCACTGATTGTGGCTGGTGTTGATGAAGCTGGCAGAGGACCGGTAATTGGAAGCATGTTTGTGGCTATAGTAGTCATGGATGAGAACGACCTAAACAAATTAGTCAAACTCGGATTAACAGATAGCAAGAAGTTAACTCCTCGAAAGAGGAAGATGCTGTACAAACTTATTCTGACAAGAGCGAAATACGTTTCCGTTAAAGAAGTCAGTCCTGAAGAAATAGATAGAGAAAACATAAATTTGATCACCCTAGAGACCGCAAAAGAATTAATAATGGACGCGTTGAAGAGGGCAAGCTTTGACATAGTATACGTTGACGCTATAGGAAAAGTAAGAAGAATAGATGGACTTGGCGTGCCCATAATAATTGAACCCAAAGCCGATAGAAACTATCCAATAGTCTCTGCAGCCTCTATAATAGCTAAAGAGTTTCGGGAAAGACACGTTAGGGATTTAAAGAAAAAGTACGGCGATTTTGGATCCGGATATCCTTCAGATCCTAAAACTATTGAATGGCTAAAAGAAAATTACGATAAGCCTATTGTTAGAAAGAAATGGAGAACCCTAACTAGAATCAAATATAATTTGTCAAAGGATCAAGCAAACGGGCTGAGTCATGATAATAGTTTTGAAGGAGAAAGAGGGAGGGAACGAAGTTAAAAATCTATTAGCGGAGAATGGAATCAAATACTGGGAAGTAACACTATATGGTAGACCACTCATCGTTACACCTCCCGGAACTTACGTCAAAGGTATAGAGAAGTTACCGGGCGTAGAAGTGGTCGTAAATCCTAAAGTAAAGTATCCCCTGGCTTCGAGAGAATTCAAAGCTGATGACACAGTTGTTGAAATAGGTGAAAAAGCTAAGCTAGGTGGCAACCATTTTGCGGTGATAGCGGGTCCGTGTTCTGTTGAAAGTGAAGAACAAATAATGGCTGTAGCCGAGTTCGTAAAAAGAGAAGGAGCGAGTGCTTTGAGGGGAGGAGCTTTCAAGCCCAGAACAAATCCTTACAGCTTCCAAGGTCTAGGTAAAGAAGGCCTAAGACTCTTGGCTAAAGCTAAAGAAGTTACAGGGTTGCCGATAGTTACGGAAGTTATGGATACTAGGGATGTGACAGACGTAGCGGAAATTGCTGATGCGTTGCAAGTAGGTGCTAGAAATATGCAGAATTTCCCACTTCTAAAAGAGTTAGGCAAAGTAAATAAACCGGTTATCCTTAAGAGAGGATTTGGCAACACGATAGAAGAATGGTTTCAAGCAGCAGAATATATACTTCTCGGTGGCAACGGTAATGTCGTACTCTGTGAGAGAGGAATAAGAACTTTTGAGAACGCTACGAGATTCACGCTAGATATAGCGGCTATACCAGTAGCTAAGAGGAAGGTGCACTTACCAGTGATAGGAGATCCATCCCACCCAGCAGGAAGGAGGGATCTCGTAGAACCTCTCGCTCTGGCGATAATAGCAGCTGGAGCTGACGGTTTAATTGTAGAGGTACATCCCGAACCCGATAAGGCATTAAGCGATGCTGCACAACAGTTGACTTTCGAACAATTCAAAGAAATGATGAGAAAGGTTAGAGCACTGCTGGACGTAATGGGTAAGAAACTCTCATAAATGTATTTTGAGAAGGAGTATGTCCCAAAGCATGGTGCAAGAAAGCGATGCCCGTACAAGTTGAGTTGAGGCCGTCATTAAAAGCTGCATTAGCGCCACTGATTATGGTTACTATAGCTGGCATAATAGCTACACTTATACCATTCTATATTCCACAAAGATATTCATATGTAATAGAGTTAGCTCTGGCCTTTATTCTCATAATATTTATGAAAGGCCGTGGTGCCATCCTCTCTATACCTTTCTTTGTAGCCTCCTTATGCTATTTCAACAAGTATCTTGCATTACTCTCACTACTTGTAATAGTTTTAGAAGACATAATCATAATAAAATTATTTAAATCAACAAAAATAATGATCTCCTCGTCCGAAATAATAGTTAAACGAGACTATGTAATAAAAAGTTCAATAAAGACCATACCTAAGACATCCGTTGCGGAAATAAGTGTTACACAAGGCATACTAGAAAAGATAATGGGCTTTAGTGATATAATAATAGTTTTAAGAAATGGTGAGAAGATAAGGGTTGAAGGCGTTAAGAAAGATGAAGCGGAGAAAGCACTCGAACTAATCCGCTCCAAGTAAAATTAAGGTAGGAGGTCACCAACGCTTACGGGAGAGGTTGTGAAGTACAGGGACGTCCTGATAGCAGAAATAACACCAGAAATGGAGGGCAAAGAAGTAAGGGTTGCTGGTTGGGTTCATGCTGTCAGAAGGATAGGCAAACTCGTCTTCCTAATTCTTAGAGATTTCACTGGGACAATCCAAGTTACCTTTAGGATACCAAAAGATGCAGATGATGAAACTAAGGAAAAATACAAGCAAATAATAAAATTAGTCAGCTCTCTAAGCTTAGAAAGTGTAGTAATGATAAGAGGTGTAGTAAAAAGGGATCCAAGAGCTCCTAGAGGTGTTGAGCTACTGGGTAAAGAGATAGTAGTTCTAAATGAAGCAAAGTCACCACTACCTTTGGATGTCTCTGGAAAGGTTGATGCTCATATAGACACTAGACTTGCAAACAGACCCATTGATTTGCGAAGACCCGAAAGTCAAGCTGTTTTGAGGCTCATGTCACTAGCGACAAAGACTATAAGGAACTACTTGTATGATCTGAACTTCGTGGAAGTCTTCACTCCAAAAATAATAGCTTCTGGTACCGAAGGTGGCGCACAGCTGGTACCAGTATTCTATTTCGGGAAACAAGCCTTCCTAGCACAGAGTCCACAGCTTTATAAGGAGCTGTTAACGTCCAGCCTAGAATATGTCTTCGAGATAGGACCCGCTTGGAGGCATGAGGAAAGCGACACTCCTTTCCATTTGGCTGAGTTCATCTCGGTAGATATCGAAATGGCATTTGCTGATTATAATGATGTAATGAAAGTGCTAGAAAACGTTATCAAGAGAGTAAGTGATGCTATAAGGGATGAAGGTAAACGTTGGCTTGATATCATAAAGCATGAACCACTTGAGGTAAAACTACCAATACCTAGGATAACCTATAAAGAAGCTTGGGAAATATTGAAGAATGAAGGGTTTGACCTAGAACCGGGAGAAGACTTTGGTACTCCGGAATTGAGGAAGCTTAGTGAGGTCTTAGAAAAGGAGGGCAAAACTTCGGGAGGATTCTACTTCATTGTGGATTGGCCAGCAGATGTCAGACCATTTTACACTAAGAGAGGTAAGAAGGACGTCATAGGAGGTAAAGAGATAGACCTCAGTGAGAGTTTTGATCTGAACTGGAAACACTTGGAGATTTCAAGTGGTAGCACGAGAATTCATAAAAGAAAAGAGCTTGAAGAAGAGCTCAAGAAGAGAGGATTGAATCCGGAGTCGTTTGAATGGTACTTAAGGTGGTTCGATTATGGTATGCCACCGCACGCTGGCTGGGGAATGGGATTGCAAAGGCTAATGGTACCTATGGCTGGTATACAGAACGTGAGGCTGGCTTCAACTTTCCCAAGAGATATGAAGAGGCTCATTCCGTAAAATTTATTAAAGTTTCAATGTACCCCTCTATGGTAGCCCTGCGGCGGTCGTCTAGCCTGGACTAGGATGCCGGCCTTCCAAGCCGGTGATCCCGGGTTCAAATCCCGGCCGCCGCACCACCTGGCATCCCCTAAAAACCTATGCTGATGAAGAGTGGGTGAGCTGGAGCGAAAAAGAAATGGGATGTGCACAGAGGGTGATGCGGAGGCATTCACTTCACTTTCTCACTCATCTCAGCTTCGCTACCTTCCGGTAGATCCTCGCCAGCATTTCCTCCGGGACAGCCTTCACCAACTCTTATTGGTCTGCCTATTCTGCTGAGTAAGACTACCCTAGAAGATTTTTGTTCATCTACTACGTCATAACCTATTATTTCAGCTAATTTCTCAGCGAAGACTCTAACTTCCTCGTGTTTTGGCATATTCTCTTTGCTTAACCTGTACCTAGAGTAGCCAACGTTCATGTAAGCTTTCACTTCAACGTACGTTGGGTAACCCTTTGCTACAAGCTTGGCTAATCCCTCTAGTGCTTTCTCATGGTTGTTGAAACCTTTAACCAAAGTTATTCTGATTACAGTGGGGGACGAGAAGCTTGGTAATATTTCCAAGCTCTGAAGCACTGCATTCCATAAACCGGGCATGACGGGCCTGTTGAAGTAGTTAAAGCTCTTTTCGTCCCATGCTTCCAAGCTCAAGTAAAGCTGCGTAGGCTCTGGATCCAGTTCGGCCAGCACGTCTGGCCTAACTCCATGAGTGACTAGGAAAGTCGTCATTCCTCTTTTGTGATAAGCTTCTATGAGTTCACTTAGTCTAGGATAAAGTGTAGGTTCACCACTTAAGCTTATTGCTACATGCTTTGGATTCATCGCTTCTTCAAACATTTTAGGGTCTACTTTTGGATGGCCTTTATAACCGCTTATGATCTTCCTTTGTTCCTCTATCGTCTTTTCTGCTATGAATTCTGGGTCATCAACAACCGGAAGCTTTGTATCATCCCATTCCAGCCCTAGGTCGCCAGGTTCGGCTCTCCAGCAGTGTAAACATCTAAGCCAGCACCAAATAGCTGTGGGGGTCATCTGTAAACATCTGTGAGACGCTATACCGTAGAATTTACATTTGTAACAGAACCTTCTTTGAGTTAGAGCTATGTGGGTCCAATGGCACTTCTTAACAGCGCTGTGACTACCGACTATGTGATAGCCCGCTTTTCTCAACCTTTCCAATATTATGGATATTGGATCAGCCCTTATCAAGGTTCGATACCGTTCAGCTAAGAAAAACAACATTTAAAAGTATATATGAATGTCGTTAGCCTATAAGTCGCTCCCTAGTAATAATGTGACGGGCACAAGTGATGTCAGAGTGTCCATATGCCGAAAGGAAAGGACTTGCCGTCTTCTGTAAACTTGCCAATAAAAAAGTATCCCCTCTTAGATACCCGTGCTTCTCATCGCATTGGCAAAAATGCCCTATTTATAGAGAGATGGCACCTAAGCAAGAGGAAGAAAGCAAAGCTGCAGAGGTTAGTACCGAAGGTGCTAGTTCGGGAGTTGATTCAAGAGTCGAAAAACGTATTAGTACGAGTAGAGCTACTGCTACATCAGCGCCTACTCCGAGAAGTATAGGAAAGGGGTTTAAGAGGCCCGAGGAGGCAAAAACGTGTTACGAGTGTATATTCTATTCTGAACTAACTGGAATGTGTTTGAAGTTAAAAATAAGAGTTGATGATCCCAATAATCCGCCATGTAAACGAGGCTCTACATAGCGCTTCTCTTTACCTCTTCTGCTAACCTCTCGTACCTCATTATGTCCTCTCTTCTCAAGCTCGGCTTCACAGCTTTCAGCGCCTTTTCAAAGTGCTTCATCTGAACGGGTACTGGTTTCATGTTCTCTCTTAGTGCAATTAAAGCCGCTTCTCTGCATACAGCTGCTATATCTGCGCCAGTATAACCTTGTGTCATTTCGGCTAACTTTTCCAGATCCACATCGTCGGCTAGGGGCATTCTCCTAGTGTGTACCTTGAATATCTCTAGCCTAGCCTTCTTGTCTGGCGGTGGCACATAGATAAGTCTGTCAAATCTGCCAGGCCTTAGAAGTGCCGGATCTAGTAGGTCTGGTCTGTTCGTTGCTGCTATTACGGTAACTCTTTGTAAGGGTTCGATGCCATCCATTTCGGTTAGTAGCTGGTTCACAATTCTATCGATGACACCGCTTACGTCTTTACCTCTTCTAGATGCTATAGAGTCTATCTCATCAAAGAATATTATGGTAGGTGCGGCTTGCCTAGCTTTCCTGAATATCTCCCTTATCGCCTTCTCGCTCTCACCTACCCACTTGCTCAAGATCTCTGGACCTCTGACTGCTATGAAGTTGGCTTGGCTCTCAGTTGCAGCGGCCTTTGCTAGCAAGGTCTTTCCAGTTCCGGGCGGTCCGAAGAGGAGTATGCCCTTGGGAGGCTCGATTCCCATCTCGGTGAAGAACTCTGGGTGTTTCATTGGCCAGACCACAGCTTCCTTGAGCTGTTGCTTTACGTCCTCTAATCCGCCTATGTCTTCCCAGTGTACCTCGGGCACCTCTATATATACCTCTCTCATCAGGGTTGGTTGTACTACTTTCATTGCAGCCAAGAAGTCCTTAAATGATACCTTTAGGTTCTCCAACTCACTTGCCGGTATCTTTTCTACCTTGGTCAAGTCAATGCCTTTCTCTTTAAAGAACCTCCTTAAAGCGTTCATTGCCGCTTCTTTGACTAGAGCCGCTAAGTCTGCTCCAGTATAGCCGTGAGTCATTTCAGCTATCTTGTCTAAGTCAACATCTTCTGCTAAAGGTACGTTTCTTGTGTGGACTTCTAGTATTGCCTTTCTTGCCCTCTTGTCTGGAGGAGGGATTTCAATCTCTCTGTCGAATCTACCCGGTCTCCTCAATGCCGGGTCAATTGCGTCGGGTCTGTTCGTAGCACCTATTACGACTACCCTTCCCCTTTCTTGCAGTCCGTCCATTAAGGTCAAGAGCTGTGCTACAACTCTCTTTTCTACCTCTCCGGTCACCTCTTCTCTCTTGGGAGCTATC
>JALWJF010000153.1 GCA_027081755.1 Desulfurococcales archaeon
CAAAGTCCAAAGGAGCATGGTATTGTTAACAAAAGTAAAGGAAATAATAGACCTGAAAAACATGTTAGCAAAAGAAGTCATAGCTAAAGCATACCTTAAGACTGCTAAAGGCCTAGTGTTGGGACGCTCTGTCACAACACTAAAGTTAGTTAAAGTAATGGTTAAGGGGCCTTCTTAGGGTATTTGCCAGTGAAACAGCCCATACAAGCCTTGAGAGGTACGAGTTTCTCTAACTCCTCCGGAGGGAGCCACTCTATGCTCTTAGCACCTATATATTTCGCAACTTCCTCTGAGCTATGCTTAGCTGCGATAAGTTGGTCAGCAGGGGGTACCTCAACGCCATAAGGACAATGACTTATTATCTTCGGACTTCCTATAAGGACGTCAACACTCACAGCACCTACTTTATTCTTCAGCGTTTGTATAACTGTCTTCAAAGTAAGCCCCCTTACGACACTGTCATCTATTATCAGTGCCCTCTTCATCCTAAATGTGCTTCGGATTGGGTTTAGCTTTAATTGAACACCAACAACTCTCTCCATCAGGCTGGGCTTTATGGCAGTCCTTGCTTTTCTCCCCGTAGCTATAAATCCGAGTCTATAGTCCTTCTTACTTTCCTTGGAATAACCTATAGCAAAGGGTATCGCTGTCTCCGGCACGCCAACAACGACATCAACGTCCCTAGGATAAAGTTGGGCTAGCCTCTTCCCTATTCTTTCCCTTATCTCGTAGACCTCTACTCCGTCTATGATTGAATCTGGTCTGGCGTTGTAGATGTATTCGAAAACGCATACTATCTTTTCACTAGGTTCAACCTCTACCTCGTTAAAATAGAGCTGGGAGGTATAGAAGCCCTTGCCCGGATCGAAGTCCTTCTTCAGTTCTGCACCGATAACATCGAATGCACAGCTTTCAGAAGCGTATACAACCATATCAAAACCAAAGCCCCCTAGTTGGAGAGGTCTCAGTCCAGGAGGAGAGCGATAGGCTACAATCTCTCCGTCGGCAGTTAAACCCAAGATGCTATACGCTCCCTTTAGGTCCTTAACCCATTCAGATAAGAGGTCTTCTCCCGTCATTCCGCTAGCCTTGAGCTCCGCTAACTTTCTGGCAGCATCTTGTGGCGTTGCATTAAACAGTCTCCCATCGATCACGACGGCTGCTTCACTGGGCTCCTCTACGTAAGCTCTGTATCCCGGGCTTTCACTCCAAACGCCTCCTATCGCGGCCCAACCACTTATTTTGGTGGCTTGGGACAGAACCTCGTCAACGAAGCCTTTGCCACAAACCCACTCGATACTCTCTCCATTCGATACGAACATACATGCTTCTTCTTGTCCTCTGTGCTGGAGAGCTAGTAACATGTAGTATGTAAACTTACTTACATTCCATGCCGGATCAAAAGCAAGTGCTCCGGCTATTCCAGCCATTTTGCGTTCCCGTAGTTGGGGTTGTTTTGGGCCTTATTCAAGTGCCCGGTGCTAAGAACTGGTGTCTGAACTTGAAATACTGGTTCCAGTATGCACAATATGATGTAACGAACATACCCATGTTAAGCATTAGAGATCTCAGGGGCTCTACGGGATCCTTGTCAAACAATTGACCCCTCGTCTGCTCATGTATACAACCTACAAATGATATAATGGCTTTTGCCAGTTCATCCGACATTATTAAACCATCTTCAAATTTCTTTTTACACTTGTCACAAAGCATAGCCTTTATTAGTGGTTTCACTCTCTCAACGAATTCGTCGGCATTATAGACCTCGCTCCAGTCTTGCGATACTATATACTTTTCTACCAGTTTCTTGAAGTCTTCAAGCTTCATATTGATTGGAACGCCACAGTAAGGACAGAAGAGGCTCACTGCATGTTTCCTAACTCTCACTTCGTAACCACACTTGGCCTCGTTAGATGGCACTATTTTGATGACATCTATCTTCACATTTAGAAGCTTCTTGATCCGGTTTTCTGGAGGACAAGACCATTTACAAGCTTCACATCCAACGCATGCAACGGGATTGAATTTTAATACTAGATCTATCCCCTCAGTTTCTAGTTTGAGGGCACCAGTCGGACAAGCCATACTACATGCATTACATAAAGTACAAAGGTCTTGATTAACAATGACATTGAAGAAAGGAGGTAAGGCATACTTTATCTTAATAACAGATGCTGGAGACAATGGCATCTTTGGAGAATATGGGCAATCGAGAGGTTCTGTCTTTTCCCCTTTCCATTCTCTATCACAACATTTAAAGTCCCAACCCATAACCTTGGTAAAGAAGTCATTTATGAAACTAAACTCTTTTTCTATACCTAGAAGTACTAAAGTATTTTCGGTAAAATCTTCCTCCTTAAGATTTTCTGGCTCCTTCCATATAACTTTTATTTTATAATTTTTCTCTATGAATTTAGTAAGTGCACGAACGAGAGCGTTTGGATCGAGACCGGGCATAGAAAGGGACAGAAATGGGCAAGCTATCACACACAGACCACAGGAGATACAAGAGTCTGGATCGATGGTTACTCTGTTCTCTTTTCGCTTTATAGCGTTCGTCGGACATACGGACTTACACACACTACACTCTGGGGATAGACAAGGACCGTTGAGGATAGGGACGGAGGCGGGGACCACCTTCAACATCTTCTTAAATCCGCTGAACAAGAACTCTCTTCTACTGACTTTTTCCTTTTTAGTGTTATTTATAGTAACAAATTTAAACTCCGTCTTCCATTCATCAGCCACTTCAGCTAACGACTTGATCACTTCTTCTGGACAACCTTCATGACATAAGAATAATCTGTACCAAAATGAATCCTTAACTTCTCTGGCTATCTTCACTAAGTCTTTAGGATTTCCAACGACTATGACACTCTCCTTTATCAGATCTTTCTTTACGTCTTTCGACTTTTTCAAATTTTTAAAAATAGTATCTCTGTCCTCGAGCAAGAGGACTTTCAACGTTGCGACCATGAGTTCATCGAGATAATCTTAAAAAGTAGTTTTGTAGCCTTCGACACTGGAGCATTGGGGCCCGTCGTCTAGCCTGGACTAGGATGCGGGGTACGCCGAGTGCCCCGCGTTGGGATCGGCGCCCGACTCGGGTCCCCGTGGTCCCGGGTTCAAATCCCGGCGGGCCCACCACTCTTAAAACACCATATCATCATATCGTGGGCAATGACCCCTTGGGTATCCCGAACTTCATAAAAGAGGAGATTGCAAAGAAAATCGCCGGCGAAATAGCGCTCTCTGATTCTCCTGGCAACGCCATGAAAAGCTGGAGGGAGTTCTTTGGTGCAAGTATGAGGGAATTAGCAAAAATAATGGGCGTTTCGCCGGGAGTCGTGAGTGATTACGAAAAAGGTAAACGCATGCCGGGCAGCAAGTTCATAAAGAGGTACGTGGAGGCCCTACTGAGGTATGACGAAAAACATGGATGGAAGGGATTATCAAAGCTAGCAGAAAACATATGGGGTGTCGGTATAAAAGCGCTAGACATCTATGAGTACAAGAAACCCGTTAGATTTGAAGAAGTAGTTACTGCTGCTCAAGGCTATGTGGTGAACTCTCTATTTGAGCCAGAAAATACCTTGAAAGGATTCCTAATGTTCGATAGTCTGACGATAATTGAGGAGTTCAGTCCTCAAGACTTTGCTATGATGATGACGTTGGCACAAAACAAAGCTTTAGTCTTTACGGGAGTTACCACTGGTAAGCCGAGTATGGTTGCAATAAGGATATCTTACATAAAACCAAGTATGGTCCTTCTTCATAAACCAATAAAACTGGACAAGCTCGCGGTGAGGTTATCAGAAAAAGAGGGAATACCATTAGTCGTCTCGCTTTCGCCTTCAGTGGCAGAGCTCAAGAGAAGATTGAGATCGCTAGCTTAACATCCTTCTTCTTGAAGTTTAAGTATTGCTTCAGCTATATCACCTTTAGTTTCTTCCAACGCTTGTCTAGCTTTCTCTTCATTACATCCAGTCTCCTCCATAACCATTTTTATATCCTCTTCACTTATCTCGATCTCACTCTTCTTCTCTACTTTCTCAACGATAACCTCCTTAGGATTTATTACTTGATACGCCTTAGGGTTGTTAGGCATCTCTATTTCAACGACAGTTGGCTCAATCAGTATTATCCTCTCATCGGTTCCTTCTATAATAACTCTCTCGACACCCTCTAACTGGTACATCTTTAAACCCGCTTTTTTGAGTAGCTTCTCGATACCTTTGGTACCGAAAGGTAACATAATGTATCACCTCCCCCTTATTTTCTCGGGGTGAAGTGCGTAAAAGGGGTATTAGAAGTGGTGAGAAGTCATGGGAAAGGTTGAGATAACGTTTCTAGGCGGTGCTAGAGAAGTTGGAAGAGCAGCGTATTGGGTAAGGGACGAAAAGGCCAGCATATTGCTAGACTACGGAGTGAACTTTGACGAAGAAGACAATCCCGTATTTCCAGAGTACGTTCCTCCTAAAGACGTAGGGGCTATAGTTCTAAGTCATGCACACTTAGATCACTCGGGGGCTCTCCCACTACTCTACACGGCAATAAAGAGACCCGTATATATGACTAAGGTAACTAAAGAACTAATAGAGATCTTGATTCAAGATTTCTTGAAACTTTCGGGTTACTATGTACCCTATGGACATACTGAAATGAAGGAGATGTTAGACTCGGTAAGGTTGATGGATTACCGAAGACCCGTGGAGATGCCGGAGGCTGGAGGCACTGTGCTGACCTTCTATGATGCTGGCCATATACCCGGTAGCGCTATGGTTAAACTCGAACTACCCTCTGGTATTAAGCTACTCTATACTGGTGACGTAAGGAAAAGCGAAACCCAATTGCTTAGAGGAGCCGACTTAGAAGGCCTAGAAGCTGATATTCTATTAATAGAGGGTACCTATGGAAATCTTGATCACCCAGATAGAAAAGACGTAGAGGCGCTTTTCGTAAGTGATGTTAGAGAAGTTGTTGAAGAGGGAGGCACCATACTGGTTCCGGCTTTTAGCGTAGGAAGAGGACAAGAAATCTTGTCGGTTATTGAAGACCATGGATTAGATGTACCCGTTGCGCTTGATGGTATGGTAAAGGGCGTAACAGAACTCGTCCTGCAAGGCGAGAATAAGAGGTTCCTAAAGAATCCTGACCTTCTAGAAAAAGCCTACGAGAAAGCTTACGTGGTCAAAGGATGGAGAGATAGGAGGAAAGTCTGGAGAAGACCCGGAGTAATAATTGCTTCCGCCGGAATGCTCAGAGGAGGACCATCCCTCTATTATGCTAGGAAAATACAAGAGATAAATAAAGATGCCATCTTCCTAGTCTCATTTCAAGCTCCGGGAACGCCAGGAAGGAGACTCGTTCAAGAAGGAAAGATAGATGAAGGTGGACCCACCGTGCAAGCTAGGGTTGAATGGTTCGACTTCTCAAGCCATGGAGGAGTTTCTGAATTGCTTGACATAATCAAATCGGTCAAAGGCTTACAGAAAGTAATAGTAGTTCACTCCGAAGAGAAAACTGCCGAATCATTCGCCCAAAGAATTAGAGAAGAGACCGGTCTAGATGTTATAGTACCGGAAAGAGGCTCGACACTAAAAATAGAACTTTAGATCTCCTTTTTAACTTCAAATACTTGGACCTCTTCTATGCCAGCTTTTTCTTTTATCTTATTTAGAGTTTCATCGAGTTGCTCTGTCGGAATTACTACTACATACATTCTTCTGTTGGTCAATACCTTCACTTTGCTCTTGTTTGGAGCTTTAGTCACCTTTACTTTCTTTATACTTTTATTTGGTTGCGATAAGACTCTCCTATTCAATTCATCAAAGCTCTTGAGTAGTACTGGCATCTCGACCACCACGACGGGTTCTGGCAGAAGGATTAAAGACGTCTCGCACATTTTTCTAAGAACTCTCTCTTCAAGTCCCTCTCTACCACTTGACCTCTAGGCTCAACTTCGGTCCATACTCTGCCTCTATAGACTATGGCTTCTGTATCTGGGTAGAGCCAGCAGTCCGGAGATAAACCCGCCTTAATACATGTTTGAGCAATAAAGGTCTCCGGATCCCAACAATACTCAACTGGGACCTCCGGCAAAAGGACACCCGAGAATGGACCTCTCCTTATTATTAGACCTGTGGTTCCAATATCGATGTAAGGTAAAGCTTCCCTAGCCGGCTTAAATGGTGTATGATCTGCTAGAACGCTTACCTCAAATACCACTGAATCGAGTTCCGAAGGGCTCATTGGTGGGAAACGAGGGTCTTGTGTTGCAGCAGCTATAGCCACATCCCTAACAGTCTCGGCTAATGGTTTTATTGGTTCTACATAACCTATGCATCCTCTCAGTTCCCTTTCTGGATACGTTAGGATAGTTACGAAGGCCGCCCCATATTTCATCAGCTTTGGGGGTGCCTCAACTTCAATGATCTTACCTTTAGTTAGATATTCTTCAACCGTCTTTCTGGCGAGCCTTACTAAGAATTCGCCATCTTCTTGGGTAAGTTCGTCTAACCTTATGTACTCCGGCAAGTTACCGCCATTGGACAATAAACCCCTCTCCCCCTTATGTATAGGGACCGATGAAGAACGGTACAAGGGCTGAGCGGATGAAGAGCCCGCGCAGGTCGGAGGTTCATTCTGGATACTTGCCTTCAACTATGAAGACTGTTTGGGCTGCAACGTGAGCACTATGATCGGCAGCTCTCTCCAAGAACTTTAATGATAATGCTTCCACCACTGCACAAGCTACGTTGTTATATCCCTTCATTATTTCTATCAGTGCTTCATGATAAAACTCATCAACTTCATCATCCTTACTTATTACCTTTAGTGCTAGAAGCGCATCATATTCCTTTAGCGAGAGAATGGCATCACCCATCATTTTCTCTACTGTTGGTGCGAGTTTACTGTAGTATTTAGGTTCGCACTTGACGTTTAAAGATTGCGCCCTAGCGAATGCTGCAAGGGCATCATATGAGTATCTGCCAAACCTCATGAAAGCATATCCCAAGTCCATTGATGCTCTAACAAACCTCAGCTCTGAGGCCAACGGCTGATACCTAGCTATTATCTCTAATGCAAGTTCATCTATTTCTTCCCTTAGCTTCCTAAGTTCCTCTACGTTTTTCTTTACAGCATCTCTAGCTTCCGAAGCTTTACCTTCTTCGATTGCCTTCTTAGCCATATCAAATGTGTTCAAGCTTATGTCAGCTGATTTATGAACTAAATTTCGGAGTTCTTTTATACCTATTTCTACAAGTCTCATACTCACTCCCCTATTAGTATCGGGGCCAACAATAAAGGTGATTAATTCATTTTCACTCCTAAACCGCGCGGTGAAAGTCTTGGCAGAGATATGGAAAGACGAGCAAGTGAGCTTAGAACCGTTGAAGGGAAGGAAGGTTGCGATCATTGGATATGGTAGTCAGGGTAGAGCTTGGGCACTAAACATGAGGGATTCCGGTATAGATGTTGTTGTAGGACTAAGGCCAGGTGGGAAGAGCTGGGAACTAGCAACAAAGGACGGATTTGAACCTAAACCTATCCCAGAAGCTGCTAAGGAAGCCGACGTAATAGCGATGCTGATTCCAGATATGGCTCAACCCGAAGTCTATGAAAAGTACATAGAGCCAAA
The DNA here is from genome assembly GCA_027081755.1 of Desulfurococcales archaeon. Classification (GTDB taxonomy): domain Archaea; phylum Thermoproteota; class Thermoprotei_A; order Sulfolobales; family Ignicoccaceae; genus Ignicoccus. The sequence goes on from JALWJF010000153.1 coordinate 7,643, forward strand.
CTTGAACGAAGGAGATGCCTTAGTATTTGCACATGGCTTCAATATACATTATGGATTGATTAAGCCCCCCAAGACCGTTGACGTTATCATGGTCGCCCCCAAAAGTCCAGGCCCTAAGGTGAGGGAAGCTTACTTACAAGGTAAAGGTGTTCCCGCACTCGTAGCTGTCCATCAAGACTACACTGGTAAGGCATGGGATTTAGTATTAGCTGTAGCTAAAGCCTTGGGATGCACCAGAGCCGGCGTCATAAAGACGACTTTCAAGGAGGAAACAGAAACCGATCTTATAGGAGAACAGACTGTTCTTGTGGGAGGTTTGATGGAACTCTTATTGAAGGGCTTTGAAAACTTAGTTGAGCTTGGTTACCAACCAGAAGTGGCTTACTTCGAAGCCATAAATGAGGCCAAACTGATAATGGATCTGATTTGGCAGTATGGATTCTATGGTATGTTAAAGAGGGTGAGCGATACTGCAAAATATGGAGGTCTTACTGTAGGTCCCAAAGTCATAGATGAACATGTAAAGGTTAATATGAAGAAGGCTGCTGAAAGAGTAATTAACGGAGAGTTTGCTAAAGAATGGGTAGAAGAATATAAGAAGGGTATGCCCACACTGAAGGAACTAATGGAGAAGGTTAAGGAACATCCAGCTGAAAAAGTTGGAAAAGAGCTTAGGAAGCTCATGGGTCTTGAAGAAGAGTAAAAAGTTTTTTTTCTTTCCTAAGCACTTAAACTAAATTATATAACTCAAGAGAGCTGTGATCGATCTGTAGGCTATATATATTAGGAGTAATGCTTGGGCTAATATCAGCACGTAAAGTATGGAACGTGCTATTAGTTCGTACGTATCCATAGAAAATCCCACCGATTTTACCAATCGAAATTTTAAGTTTTAAAAAGAAGGTTGTCACTTTATCTTGACTTTCACTACTTGAGTCACTGGCTCGAACATCTTGCCTCTGTCTACGTAGAACTTGGTGAACCATTCATAGAAGTGCAACCTTAGGTCATGGATGAAGCTTACTAGACCCTCTAGCATTATCACCAGTATGTTGGCTAGGACGTAGAGTATTACTAATAGCGCCGGACCCCCTAGAGCACCGATCACTTGGAAGGCGAACACCAGACCCCAGTGGGCCAACGCCAATGCCATAATCCTGACATACGATATAGTGTTGCTGATTACCAGTAGGAAGTTGTCGAATAGTTCCATACCTATTATGCTGGCCTCTGCCTTTCCATGCTCATGCTCTAGTTCAAGCTTTATTCCGTAGCCTCTCCATAGCAATGCTAGTATGAATATTATGAATAATGGGCCTATATACCCAGTCCTTAAGTTGAACATCCACTCATTGAAGTACTTACCGCTTAGGTATAGCATTTGCTGTATGTTAGTGCCTAACCCGCTCGCTATGAAGCCTGCAGCGAACGGCGCACCGGCAGTCAAATACATTATCATGAATGGGAAGACATAGTGC
>JALWJF010000154.1 GCA_027081755.1 Desulfurococcales archaeon
TCCTTTCTCTTCGTTCAATTCCCTTTCCTCATTCATCGATGTAGAGAACTGAGTTTAAATTCAAGGGGATCAATGATCTTGGCTGTTCCCATGAAAACATAAATACCCCTTAGCTCTGTGCTCATGGTGATGGTCCAGCTTCGACCAAAAAGTGCGCCCATGAGTACATTGGATAAAAGGATAATGAACATTTAGGAATTGAGCTTTAATTCGGACATTAGGTAGCTTAAGACGACTTATTTGAATGGGAACGAACCTTCTGGAATTGAGGCAATGTTGAAGTGGTTGAAAGAACGAAAGCGAACGAACGGTGGAGAGCTGTAGCGTGACGTAAGGTGGATTTACTGAGAAAATAGAAGGATACTTAGTGGAGCTCTTCTCCCAACATCTTTAAAGCTTCAAAGACCTTTTCTTCACTCTCGCAGACCATAGTAGCTCTCTTCCCTTTCCCTCCTCCCTTACAGTACTTCCTAACCAGCTTGCCCAGACTGACATCTTCGGGGCTAGCCAGCTCAGCCCTGTTTCCTATGATTACTGCTGCAACTGAGTCCTTACTTAGCTCTCTTAGTACTTCTTGTGCCAGCTCTTGGTCATTTACGGGAAGTCTAACAACCTTTATTTTGCCCAGCTTTTTGTAGTTATTTACCAGCATTTCTTTCAGCAATTTTTGATACGCGCTCAAGGCCTTCTTTTGCTCCTCTAACCTTTTAACCAATCCCTCGACCTTCTTCACTACGTTGCTTGGGTCTCCTTTGACCAGTTCAGCAACCTTCTCTACCTTATCCTCTAGCTCCTGGGCTATTTCTGGAACCCTCGTTCCAGCGACGAACTCAACCCTAACTACACCGTCTTGTATCTTCTTTGTGCTAATTATCTTGATTCCACCTATTTCTCCAGTATTGTACAAGTGCGTACCGAAACAGGCCTCTACGTCCCAGCCCTCTATCTCTACCAGCCTTATGTCCTTACTCATTGGAACTCCTCCTTGGTATATTGTGAACCAGTACTTTGCCTCGGCTTCATTCCTCGGTAAGGTAAAAGCCCTTATCTTTCTCCTCTCATCTATTACTTTGTTCACAACCCTCTCTATTTCCCTTATTTGATCTTTCGTGAGGGGCTTATGGTGTGTGAAGTCAAACCTAGCCTTTTCGGGGGTCTTCTCGGCTCCGGCTTGCCACACGTGGTCTCCCAAGACCTTCCTCAAGGCTCCGAGCAAGGCGTGAGTTCCGGTGTGATGTCTCATTAAGCGGTACCTCCTTTCCCAGTCTATCTTGCCTACTACTAGCTTCCCCCCGTCGTATTCCCTATCTAAGACATGTACTATAACGTCATTCACCTTTTGTACGTCCTTTACTTTAAAGGTCTTCTCACTGCTTACTATTATTCCCGTATCGGCTTGCTGACCTCCGCCTTCGGGATAGAAGGCGGTTTTGTCCAGTACCAAGTAGTTCTTGTAGCTTCCCAGCACTCGCGCATCGAATTCCCTCATATATGGATCTTCGTGGAAGAGTCTCCTAGTTGGGGAAAACTCGGAGGCCCACTTGATTACGTCCTCCGGTAGCTTGCCCTTCTCCTCAGCCCCCTTTACGAAGTGAACCCTCTTCTGGTGCCTAGACGCTATTATCGAGTAGAAGTTCCTGGGTATTTCCACCGTTATTCCCATCTCCTTGGCCACTTGTGCAACTATCTCAGGCGGTATTCCGTGGGAGTCGTAGAGCTCTATTAGGTCTTCCAACTCTAACTTCTTTTTCCTCTTTAATATCCTCTTAACCAAGCTCGTGCCTCTCCTCAAGGTCTCTTCGAACTTCTGCTCTTCATATTCCACGGCATCAAGTATGTAGTCCTTGTTCTTTAATGCCCTCGAATAGTCATCTCCCCAGAAGTCTATCTGCCTCTTGACCAGTTCGACCAAAGGAACTTCAGCTCCTAAGAGCTTCAATGCCCTCAAAGCCCTCCTTATCACTAGCCTAGCTAAGTAGCCTTCCCCGGAGTTCGAAGGGACTATGCCATCAGCAAGCATCCACATTATCGTCCTCGTGTGATCGAGCACTTGGTACACTAGGGATACCCTTTGATGGATCTCCCTTATCTCATCTACCTTGATGCCCAGTTTCTCAGAAGCCCTCTTGTATACCCTCTCTATGGTTTCGGGCCTGTCAGGGTCCATCAGACCGGCGCTCCTAACGAGTTCATACAAGAGCTCCTCGGGAGGCTCCTCCACGCCCAACAGTTTGTGGAAGTCATGGAGTAAGTTTCCGTACACTGCATGGAACGCCGTCGGCGACTTCTGGGTGAACCAAGCTATCCTCTCTATACCGTAACCCGTGTCCACGACTCTGAGATCCATTGGTAAATACTCTTTCTTTCCGTTCTCCTTAACCTCGTACTGCATGAACACCAGCGTCGCTAGCTCTATGCCGGCAACGGTCACCTCGAATGAAGGTCCGGCGTTCCCTCCTCCCTCCCACCAGCTTTCCTTGAAGTTTATGAGCTCCTCCGGTATACCTATTCTCTTAGTAAAGAATTCGAATGCCAACCTTACGGTCTCATCCTTCCAATAGACCTCCTTGTCTGGGTAATTGAAGGCGTGATGGCCTCCCATGTGGAAGCCTGTCATGTGCCTTCCCAATGTTAGGCCGACGTTGTCTATGTCCTCCAACCTTATACAAGGTTGTACTATTACCAAGGGGTTTGCTGGTGGGGGCACCAAGCCCTTGGTTACGTGGGGCTGAAACACCACTATGCTTGCTATGGTCAAGAACAAGTCGTTCCTCCATCTGGCCACTACGGGTCTGGGTTCCACTGGCGCGTGACCGTTCTCTTCAAAGAACCTTATGAACTCCCTCTTGGCTTGCTTCAAGTCTAGCTTTACCTTTGTAGGGACGTCGAAGAACTCGTACTCTTGGCAAGGGGCATCTCCACAGACTTCGTGCTCCCCCTTGGTCCAGAAGTACTGGCCACAGACTTTGCACCTCTTCCTCTTAAACCCGTTCTCTTCAAAGAATTTCAATCGGTATTCCTTTTCGTCAACCAAGCCTAAGCCCCTTCTGAGCGTTAGCTAGAAGCTTTCATGGCTTCCGGTTTCAAGAAATTTATGCCTTCATCCCTTTTCCAGCTGCCTTACAACATATATTGCAAATATGATCAAGGCCCCGGCTATCAGTGCTGAGATCGCCGCGTTGAGGAGTGATTGAGTTAGGAAGTACTGGGATGCCAATGCGCCTACAGCAAATCCGAAGCCTAGGGCTATCGCCGTGACGTTCAACTGTCTTCCCCACAGTTCCCTTAGAACAAAAGGTATAGCCCTTTTCTCACTCCGTCCCTTTCCCTAAGCATAAACTTAATTCATGAGGAGAAAAATACATATTCTTGGTGGAAATGAAATGATAATAAGAAGGGTGAAGACCGGAATTCCCGGCATGGACGAGATCCTCTACGGAGGAATCCCGGAGAGGAACGTGGTACTTCTGAGCGGAGGTCCCGGAACGGGCAAGACCATCTTCAGCCTTCAGTACCTCTGGTACGGCCTCCAGCACGGAGAGCCCGGACTGTACGTTGCCTTAGAGGAACACCCGGTGCAAGTGAGGAGGAACATGCTCCAGTTCGGCTGGGACGTCAGAAAGTATGAGAAGGAGGGAATGTTTGCAATAATAGACGCGTTCACTGGAGGAATAGGAGAAGCTGCTAGGAAGGAGAGGTACGTGGTTAGGGATCCTACCGACTTAGGCTTGCTAGTTGACGTATTAAAGGAAGCTATAAGGGACATAAAGGCGAAAAGAGGGGCCATAGACTCTGTTTCAACGCTGTACTTGACGAAGCCAGTAGTCGCTAGGCATACGGTGCTACAGCTCAAGAGGGTAATGAGCGGTTTGGGCGTTACAAGCATATTCGTGAGCCAAGTCTCTGCTACTGAGAGGGGATTCGGAGGTCCGGGCGTTGAGCACGCAGCTGACGGAATAATAAGGCTCGACTTGGACGAGTACGACGGTGAACTCTACCGTTCTCTGATAGTATGGAAGATGAGGGGCACTAAGCACTCCATGAGGAGGCATCCCTTCGAAATAACGGATCACGGCTTGATTGTATACTACAACAAGGTGATGAGAGTAAGGGGAGGAAGGGCCATAGTAGAGCCTTTGCCGGAGAAAATAGTGAGGGAGATGGAGGAAGCTGCAAAGAAAACTGAGGACATCTACGAGGAGGAGCTATAAGGCTCCGAAGTTCGGAGCCTCTTCCCACTCCCCGCCGTGCTTTAGGGCTACCGTGCTGGAAGCAACTGCCCTTTTTCCCTTAAGCTTGTAAAGCCTGTAATAGCTCAGCTCCGGATCCCCGGCCTTGCTTATCCAAGCGTAGCCTCCCCTCCCAAAGGGATCCATGAAGAACACAGCAGCGCCTCCGTCCTCCGGTACTACCCCTTCTAGCCACTCGTAAACGGCCTTGGCCGTCTCAAGAGGCTCTAGGGAATACCTCTCGATGACTGCCCAAGCCACTGCTGCTGTATCCGCCAACAGTCCCTTCTCCATTAGTTTCTTGATTGGTCTGGGAGCTTCCAAGGCCTTGGGATCTATCGTGCCGTTGTAACCAACCCAGACCACGTTGTTTACGTTCACTGGTTGGACATTTTGCAAGTACTCTTTCGTACCCTTTATGCTGGTCTTCCTAACGTGAACGAGTGTAGGGCCGGATATTATCTCCTTCAAATTGTTGACCTCATAGTCCTCCCATATGGGCTTCGGGGACTTGTACTCTCTAACCGATCCCTCAACAAGCGTTACGTACCCCCAGCCATCTGGGTGGTTCGGCTCAGCCCTATTCCTAAACCTCTTGGCCCCCAACGGGTCGTCCTTAGCAGCTTCAACCAAAGCGTCTATTAGTTCTGGTAACGGGTCTAATGTTAAGAGCATCCTACACAACTCAGATTCCCAAAAGGCTTTGGGCGTGCTTCAAAAATGCCAGTTCCTTCTGGAGGACCATCGAAGCCAGCCAAGCGACCAGCACTTGGCTTAGGTATGCCAATATTAGGAGTAACGTGCCCAAAGTTATTTCATAGCCGAAGATCGTGAAGAGCACTTGACCCTTCCTCATGTTTCCTCCTAGTTGGTTTAGTCCACTAGAAAATATAGCTACTGTCCCTTACCTAATATGGGGAACAATAGTGAAGGCCTTGATACTAGCCGGAGGTTACGGCAAGAGGTTAAGGCCGCTAACGGAGAATCTACCAAAGCCCTTGTTGGAGGTCGCCGGAAAGCCTATACTCTTTTGGCAAATAGAGTTCTTCAAGAAGCACGGAGTTAATGAGTTCGTGCTGGCTGTAGGCTACTTGAAGGAAAAGGTCATGGAGAAGGTTGGCTCTGGCGAGAGGCTCGGCATAAAGACGGTATACGTCGTGGAGGACGAGCCTCTGGGAACTGGAGGTGCCATAAAGAATGCTGAGCCTGTCCTGAGGAGTGAAGATAATTTCTTAGTTAGTAACGGAGACGTAATAACCAACTTGGACGCAACCAGGCTGTGCCAAGCCCTCACTGACGACCTAGTTGCTGTAATGGCCTTGGTCCCACTCCCGTCCCCGTACGGAATAGTAATAACCGATAACGGAAAGGTCGTCGAGTTCAAGGAGAAGCCGAAGCTTATGGACTACTGGATAAATGCTGGGATATATTGTATGAAGCCCGAGATATTCGACTACTTACCCACTTCTGGAGATATAGAGAAAACTGCGTTCCCTAAGTTAGCGAAGGAAGGCAAGTTGGGGGCAGTTAAGTTCCCCAACGCCTTCTGGAAGAGCATAGACAGCCATAAGGACTTAGAGGAAGCCAATAAGATATTGAGTGAGATAAGCTTGTTCTGAAGGGGGTATATATGGACTGCCAGACCGTCCTTTGGGGAATAATAGCCTTCTTAACCTCAACCTTGGCGGTCTACCTAGCAAGCACGTGTATAGTTATACCCTTGCAACTGTTCGGATTGAACTACTCTTGGGGTGTAACAATAGCGTTGGCTGTCCTCTCTTTCTTGCTGGCTGCTACGCTGGAACCCGTATGCTCCAAATAACTCTCCCTTACTATTCTAGGAGGGGTAGCGAGATGGGTTGCAGGACTTTGGTGGCTGCCTTCGTAGTTCCGTTCGTGACTAGCTTGATGATGACCTTGGCATTGTACATAATAATTAAAATACAGTTGATACCGGCCGCCATGGCACCCCTCTTCGGCATACTCGGTGGATTGGCGGCCATGGCTTTGATAGACATCTTGTCCCAAGTCTTCTGCAGGTGAGAGGGGTCATGGTTGCCGGCTCTCCTCACCTCTCGGAGCGGCAGTCGTTCTCTCATCCCCTCTGGCTTGTGGACTTGCTCCACTATATCTATGGCATAAGACCTCAGTGCGACGTAAATTCCTTAAAGGTTAAGTTCTCAAAGACAGGAATGCCCAGATACATCTTGTTAAACGGCGAGAGGCTCTTCACAATAAGGCCCAATGATTTCTCAATAACGCTATCTAAAAAGGGAGCCGTGTTCTTGGACAAATGTTTGCCTCAGCCATATGCCAGGGTTTGGGTGAGTGAGGAGATAGGAAAAACAGTCTTTGCCAAGCATGTTATAAAGGCCGATCCCAACATAAGGAGAGGAGTTGACGTCTTGATATACAAAGATACTCTAATAGCGTTCGGGAAGGCTATAATGAGCGGGGAAGAGATGCTGAACCTTAATTTTGGGGAGGCAGTTAGGGTTAGGGGCAAAGTGGAATGATAAAAAAGGCCTTTTACGTGGACTTGGGAAAAACTCCTCAAAAGTTTGAGAACACAGTAATGGTCACAGGCTTCATGGGCTTCGGCTTAGTTGGTTACATAACTGTGGATTACTTGGTCAACAAGCTGAAGCCAGAAAAGATAGGCTATATAGTTACGAGGTTCATGCCGGATCAAGTGTCGTACTCCGAAGAGAGAGGATTAGAGCTCCCCTTCGAAATGTACTACCTAAAGAGGGACGAGGGCAAGTCCTTGGTAATACTGCACAACCGCTGGATACCGCATGCTCTGGACCGCTTCGCCTATGCTAGGTTTGTGGTTAAGTGGGCTAAGAAGAGGAATGTGGAGGCGCTCTACGCCTTCGGAGGTTTAGACAACTCGTATAAGGAGGACCCCAACGAGAAGCTGAGGTGGGTTAAGACTTCATCCTATCAAGGCCCCTTGCCGGAAGCCATGCCCATGAAGGGCGGCTTAAAGATCGTTGGCCCACTCGCACACTTGTTGGAAGCTGCTGAGATATGGAAGCTCCCGGCATTAGCACTGCTGCCCTTCTGTGAATCCACGAGACAAGATCCCAGAGCTTCAGCCGTGGGCTTGGAGGTGTTCAGCGGGCTCGTGGGTTTAGAGCTGGACACCTCAGAGCTTATAGAGAGGGCAGAGCAAATAGAGAAGGAGTTGGAAACGCTAAGGCAGATGATGATGACGTCCGCAACGACCAGCGGAAGGGAGTCCCACTACATGTAATCCTTTAATATCTCCTTCAAGTCGTCGGACAACTCTTTTGGACACTCCAGTTGCGAAAACGGGTACGCGTAGACTAAGCTTTTTGGTACCCTTAAACCGCAGTTGGCCTCAACCCTTTCTCCATCCACGTTCTTTGCCCTTTCCAATGCGTCCAGCAAGAAGTTGAGGGAGGGTGACAGTGAGTCCACTACGAACAGTGCCCTAGGATAGCTGTAGTCCGGACACTTGAGCTTCAGCTTCCTAAGCTTCTCTATCCCTTTTTGGTCCAGCCTACAGATGAAATCCACGTACTGGAAGAACCTGCCTATCGGTATTAATGCTCTAGCCATTCTTGTAACCTCTTCGATCTCTTCTGGACCGAACAAGACGTCGTACCCTTGGAGTATCTTTAAGGCGGCTTCGCACTTATCCTCAACCTTTATACACTTTAAAAAATTGCACAACTCTTTCCTGTTATAGGTTGGCGTGTCCACGTTCAGTTCCTTAATGCTCAGAACCCTCGCATCACAAAGGCCCGCCTTGTACGATATCCTCAAGGGTGCTTCACGCATATGTAGTACTTACCCTCCTCAAACCTGTCATTGGAGTATAGTATAAAGGGGTATCCCCCTATTGAGAAGAGCTTCTTGTCTCCATCGTCCCTAACGAGCACCCCCCTTCCGCAGAAGTCCAAACCGTACTTGTAGTCCGGAAGCTCCTTCGAGATCTCAACTATGCATGGGGAATCCTTTGTGAATGTAATTAGATCTTCGTGTATGAGCATCTCTATCCTCTTTCCATCTTCACAATCTATCTCCATTATGTTAGTCATAGGTATCTTACCCTTCTTTATGTCAATGATTTTACCCGAACACTTCATTCCGAAACCCCCACGTACTTGAAAAAGGGGGCTTAATTTCTAGCTCAACGTGAAGGTAGGGGGAAGTGTGGAAGAGGCTGCTCGTAGGGATTATGATAACTATATTGGTCCTTTACGCCTACATAAGGATATTCAACGTTAATCTAGACGTATTCTTCAAGCTGCCCCCTTGGGCTATTGTTGCCAGCATAGCTCTGCTCTTCCTCTCAGATTTCATAAGATCTGTGAGGCTCAAGATCATTTCGAAGGGGGTCAATGCAGAACTCGGCATGCTCGAGTCTTATCTGATCTGGGAAGCTTCGAGGCTCATGGCAATGCTTACCCCAGGCTTCTATGGGGGCGAAGTGGTCAGGATTGGTTACATAGCCAAGAAATACGACGTTGGAAAGGCAGTAGCAATAAACATCTTGGAGACTACTTCCGAAGCCGTGGGAATAGCCGTTAACGCAATTGTCTCCTTCAACTTGCTTTACTTCATGAGGGCTCACATCAACTTGGCACCTCTGGTGTTTCCTGTGGTCATTGCGATATTTGAAGGAATATTGGCCACAATAGTACCGTCTCTCAAGTGTCCGAAGATCTTCGGTGAGAAGGTCTATAGATACTGCTTGAAAGTGGAGGAGAGCATCGAGAAGGCGGGCTACGGGGTATTTGGAGTGGCCGTGTTGGCATCAACCTTAGGTGTGGCGGTTTATGCCCTTTCCTATGG
>JALWJF010000155.1 GCA_027081755.1 Desulfurococcales archaeon
CGAAGGCTCCTTGAGCGGTCTCCGGCCTTATGAAGCCTTTATCGCCCTCGTAAGGGCCTATTTGGGTTTGGAAGAGTAAGAGGAAAGGCTTGACGTCGCTCAGCTCTCCTCCACAGACCGGACACCTAATGTCGTTCTCCCTTATTATCTTGGTCAAGTCTTCGGGGCTGAGGCCCTCAACCTTTATGCCCAACTTTTCCTCTATCAGGTGGTCGGCCCTATATTTCCTCCCACACTTCTTACACTCCGTAATCGGGTCGGTGAAGTTTTCTACGTGTCCGGAAGCCTCCAAGACCTTGTAGGGCGTTATTATCGGGGTTTCTAGCTCAACTATTATCCTCTGTAAGGGCTTCATTAACGTCTCTTTCCACACCTCGATAATTTTGTTCTTCAGTTCCTTGCCCAAGGGACCTAAGTCGTAGAAGCCCGCTACTCCGCCGTAGATCTCCCACGAGGGCCAGTAGAAGCCCCTCCTCTGGGCCAAGTCAGCTACCTTGGAGGCCTTGTCCACCTTCGCTTCCCTCCTCACCCAACCCACGACCTCTTTAAGACCTACACAAGTTCAAGAAGTTCTGGAACACTTGGGGACCCTTCTCCGTATGTTGGACCTCCGGGTGGAACTGAACTCCATAGAACGGGCCGTTGAAGTACTTCAATGCTTGGACCCTAGTGTTGTCGCTATGTGCTATTACCTTTGAGTTGGGAGGCTCTTTCAACACCTCCTCGTTGTGGCTCTCCCAGGCCTTGAAGGAAGGTCCTAAGCCTTTCAATATGTCGTCTTCGTCGTCCACATAAATGGTTACGTCCCCGTACTCGGGCTTCGGAGAAGGCCCTACCTCTCCTCCGTTGAGCAGAGCCAACACTTGGTGGCCCAAACATATGCCCAGTATCGGCTTTCCTAACTTCAAATAAGCTTCCAAGTGCTTCACCTTGTCGAAGTCCTTGGGCATGGTTAAGGGTCCACCTCCGAACACAATGCAATCGTAATCGAAGGGATCTGGCAAGGGCATGTTGTACATCCTCAAGTCCGCTTCGTGTCCGAGCCTCTCTATGCTCCTCTTTATCAAGTGGTTGTATTGGCCTCCAAAGGCCACAACGAGGGCCCTGACCAAGCTCCCTTCCCCAAAGGGCAGCGGTAACGTTAACTTTATCCCCTACTCCGACCCTTCCTCACCGCTCGGCTCCGACGTTCCGGTCATCCGTTCCGAAATTTCGGAGGACTTTTCCAACCTTTACGAAGCGCTTACCCCATATCTCACGGTGAGGGGTCGTGGAGGACGTATTATTGCTATTGGCAGCGATAGCCGTCAACGCCATACTACTTTCAATAGTCACTTTCAGCGCCTCCAACGTATTGGCTCTAAGCATCTTAGTGGGCGCCTTAGCTGGAGCGCTCTCTTACGCCATCGTTAGTTTCTTAAACGTGCCCAACGGTATAATTTACGTCGCTATAGCGATATCATTGGCTATGTGGAACATAGCCTTAAGTAACATGGCTCACTGACCTTTTTTACTAAGCATTAAAGGGCTTTTTCTTTGGTGGCTATGGGTATGGACAAATGATACTGAAAGTGAAGGACAGGAGCGAAGAGGTTAGTTGCGAAACCCTCTCCAGTGCCCTACCGGATGAGGGAGAGTTCGAGCTGGAGGGAGAGCCAATAGAAGTGGAGAAGTGCTGGAGGCAAGCTTTGTGGAGGGTTAGGGGCAAGAAGTACATCTTGAGCTATGAAATAGAGCCGGGAAAGGTCAAGGGATGGGTAATAGTTAGGAAGGGTAAGCCTTTGAGACCAATGAAGCCCAAAAAGGAGAAGAGGAAGGAGAGGAGGGAGAGGAAGAAGGGCAAGCTGAAGGAGAGGCTCAAGGCGAAGAGGCGTGGCAAGCCTAAGAGAAAGGGTAAGTGAGTGCTTGAAGAAGGCCTTAAGGTTCTCTAACGAGACAGAGAGGGCTGCTTGTTTCGCTGCGTGTTTGAACGAAGCTCTCAAAGAGAGAGGGGCGAAGCTGGTGGTAACTGGGGGCTTCGGGGTAGAGCTGTTCACGGGAGCTTCTTACAGAACAGCTGACGTGGACTTGAAGGTGGAAGGGCCTTACGAGGTGATGGAGGAACTGGAGAGGGCCTTGGAGGAGAGCGGGGAGAGGTTTGCTAGGGAATGGGCAATAAAGGGCTTGACGAAAGCAATAGACTTGCTTCCCCCAAGCGGAGAGGAAATCCTTGAAATAGAAACTCCTTGCGGGACCTTGTACGTGGAGAGGCCGGAGAGACTCTTAGTTAGGTATTTGGCGGCCTGGAAATTTTGGGAGAGCAAGGAAGATAGAGACAAGGCCTTTGCCTTGGCTTACGCCTTAGAGGACTTGATCGATTGGAGCAAGGTGGAGGAGCTATCTAAAAAGGAGTCCGTATATGATAAGTTGGAGGAGTTGAGGGAATGGCTTTCAAGCTTGAAGAGCTCAAGGAGAGGTGGTTGAGGAAAGCCCCTCCCTTGCCTCCTTGGGAAAAGCCCTACAGCGGGAGGAAGGAGAGGAGGCCCCAAGACGTGGTCAAGCTGGCGATCTTGGCAAGGATGAACTTTGAGGAATGGTTCGAGGTAAATGGAAATAAACTCATTTTCAAGAAAATGTTCCAAGAGATCGCATGAAATCCTCCTTCGAAACTATGGCCGTTTTGAGGGCATTGTTTAAAAACCTTCTAGACCAAAGCCCCCACAAGGAGCAGTGGTGCTGAAGGCTTCCCAAACCTTAAACGAAAAGTACGAGGGAGGTGAGCGACCGTGAAGGAGTACGACGTACTAATAGTTGGCGCTGGACCAGCGGGAATGTTCGCTGCGCACGAACTGGCCATACTGGGCAAGGGCAAGCTCAAGGTAGGAATAATAGAGAAGGGTTATTTCGCTCACCAAAGGAAGTGCCCCCTCCAAGAGCCTAGGGTGGGCAAGTGTACCTACTGTGAGCCTTGCCACATCCTTTATGGCGTAGGCGGAGCCGGAACCCTCAGCTCCGGCTTGATCAACCTTAGGCCGGACATAGGAGGGGAACTTCACGAACTCGTAGGAAGTTGGGAAAAGGCTTGGGAACTGATCAATTACATAGATGAAATATTCTTGAAGTTTGGGGCACCTCCTAACACCTTGCACGAGCCGGATCCGGAGAAGGTAAAGGAAATAGAGAAGAAGGCCGCCAGGGTAGGAGCGAAGTTCGTACCTATAAGGCAGAGGCACATAGGCACGGATAACTCTATAAAGGTAATAGACAATATGACGAAGTTCTTGATGGATCACGGAGTGGACTTCATAGTTGGTACTACGGCCCTAGACGTGGATAAGGTAAACAGTAAGTTCGTAGTTAAGACCACGAAGGGAGAGTTCAGCTCCAAGCTCCTACTCTTGGCCCCCGGAAGGGGAGGGGCAGAGTGGTTCGTCAAGGTGGCTAGGAAGTTGGGAGTAGAACTTGAGCCTGGACCTCTGGACGTCGGAGTCAGAGTTGAGGTGCCAGCTAGCGTTATGGAGGACATAATAAGCGTCGAGGTAGACCCCAAGATAATAATATATACAAAGACGTTCGACGACAAGGTTAGGACGTTCTGTACCAACCACAGAGGCTTCGTCGTTAAGGAGCTTTACGACGACGGCACTGTGGGCGTTAACGGGCATGCGTACTTGAGCAAGAAGAGCGAGAACACGAACTTCGCCTTCCTAGTGACCGTGAAGCTTACCGACCCTATGGAAGACACCATAGAGTACGGCAAGAACTTGGCGAGGTTGGCTACTAGGCTAGGAGGAGGGAACCCGCTCATACAGAGGCTGATAGACTTGGAAAGCGGGAGGAGGAGCACTTGGGAAAGGATAAAGAGGGGAATAATAAGGCCGACCTTGAGGGAGGTAACACCGGGAGACATAAGCATGGCATACCCTTACAGGATAATAACGGACATCTTAGAGGGCCTGAAGAGTTTGGACTACATAATTCCTGGAGTGTACAGCCCGCACACTTTGCTCTACGCTCCCGAGATAAAGTACTACAGCATGAAGGCTAAGGTGGATACTAACATGGAGACCGTGGTTGACGGTCTATACGCTGCTGGAGACGGGGCTGGCCTATCGAGAGGAATAAACGTGGCCGCAGCCACTGGTGTAATAGCTGGAAGGGCCATGGCCGAGAGATTACTCTAATTCATAGAAACTTAAAATTAAGGGCTTTCCTCCCTTTTTGGGGCTGTTGTTTGGAAATTCCCCTATTGGCTTCAGCTTTGACCCATGTCCACGTAGGGGCTGGAAGGGCTCCGGGTGCAGTTGACCTACCAGTAATAAAGGATCCCTTCGGTGTACCCTACATTCCGGGCTCTTCCTTTAAGGGAGCCATAAAGTCTCAAATAGCTAATTCTAAGGGTTGTGTGACCTCAAAGGGCGTGATAGACTGCAGGAGATGCAAAGAAATATGTTGTGCTCTGGGACCCGACGTTTCCGAGATTGAGAAGGGCGCTTCGAGGTTGGTCTTTACTGACCTATATCCGATACTCTTTCCTCTCCCTTCCTTGGATGAGGGCTACGTCTACGTTACATCTCCCCTACTCCTACAGAGGTTCGAAGGTATAGTTGGTAAGGAAATAAAACATAATGAGGGAAAGAAGAGTATTAGTATAGGTCTTGATATAGTAGAAATAAAAGGTACAATAGATCCTTCAGAAGTAGTTAAGCTCATTAATGGAAGTAAGAGCGTCGAGCAAGTACACCCATTCTTAAAAGGAAAGAAAGCCTATGTGCTTGACGACAGCATGCTCATCTACTATTTGGAAAAGGGCTTGGTTAGGTTAACCAGAGTTAAGCTTGACAGATACAAGAAAACTGTCAGCACTGGAGCTCTCTGGACGGAGGAGTACATCCCCCATGGAACGGTCTTTACTGGACTCGTCGTTGAAAGGAAATGGAACAACCCCTATTGTGAAAATAACGAGGACTACATTTCTATTGTCAAGAAAGAATTGGGGGAGATGTTGATCTTAGGAGGAAAGGAAACCGTGGGTAAAGGAATGGTAAAGGTTATATGGTGATATCCTTGGATGCCATGGAAATAATTAAGATGGCCGTAAAAGATGTGGCGAAAGTAGATGAACTCAGAGGCATGGTAGGGGGCGATGTGGAAGGCTTCAGATCTAGGGCGAGATCAGCGCCGGGATTGGTACTGGACTCTGGACTACTCCCGGCCTATACTTTTATCTTATCCAAGTCAGACTTATCCTTGACCACATTAAATAAATTGAAGGATTACTTTATGTGTAACTCCAAACTACAACTAGATGGTAATGAGAAAAGAGAACTGGAAAAAGAGATTGGTTCTGGAGAAGGTGCGGGCTACGGACTCATGTCAACCTTGCTAACTATCAGAATAAAGAACATCCTCAAAGAATTTGGAGTTGAGACAAATGAAAAAGATTTCATGAAATTAGCAATTGAAATTATTGAGATCCTAACCAAAGATAGTAAGATTAGAATAAGTACGGAGAAATACTTATTAATGTACTTAGAGGAATTAAAGAAACTCGTAGATGCCTATTACAAAGCCAAGTGGAAAGGTGGAAACAAATGAGGCCCGATCTAATGGTTGTTGAGCGTTATTCTAACATTGTCTTGGAAGCCCTTAAGGAGGCTAGGGGAGTAAAGCTAAAGGATATAGTAAAGGATAGGGTAAAGAACAAAAAGGCCGAAATGATAAATGACGTTTTGAGAACAAGAATTGAAGACATGCTGACCCTATCTAAGGAGCTATACGAAATGAAGAAGAAGTTGCTGGGTACTAATTGCTTCGCCTTAGAACTCGAACTCGTTACTCCGGGCCTAGTCGGGATAGGCTCTGGGCCCTTTAAGGCAGTCTTCGAGGTAGGCTTAAACATAGACCCCGTCCTGGGCTTACCCTATTACCCTGGTTCTGGCATTAAGGGCGCAGTCCGGGGTTTTGTGGAAAATTATTTTGAAGGAGACAAAGGTCTTATAGACAGACTCTTCGGCAACAATGAGGAATCTTCGGCAATAACTTTCCTAGACATGTATCCGATAGGGCTTAATGGAAATTCTTTGTTTAAGGGACTAGTGATGAACCCTCACTACTATAGAGAAGGTAAGCCCGTAAAGGATGAACTCGATGTCAACCCAATACCCGTCCAATACTTAGGCATTTCAGAGGGCACAATTTTCGGCCTAATAGCGTGTCTTAAGGTGGAGAGACTAGAGGAACTGCAACCTCTCTTAAAGTCAAACATGTGGAAGGGAAAGATGAAGGATATAGTAAAGAGTATTAGTAAAAGTAATGAATTTACGGATACGAAGATGCTAAAATTAATTGCTATAATAACCATTGCAACGTTGAAGAAAGGAATTGCTGCTAGATCCGCCAAGGGCTTTAACTTCTTTGAAGTTTTTAACGAAAAACTTACGTTCAAGCCAAAATCAATGAAGGTGGGAAGATGAACTACGATAAGCTAATTAGGAATAAGATATATGCTTACTTACACGACCCGTTTCACAAACCCTATGTTATAACTAACACGTTGAAGCTGAAGGGGAAAGACTATTGTAAGGGTTTAAAAGCACATGAGAACGAAGCCATATGGATTCTCAAGGAACTGTTTGGAGAACCGGAAAATCCTTGTAAGGTCTTGGAAGGAGTAAAGGATTACGATAAGATGGCTTCCGTTTTAGATAGAGTGCTTATCCCGAAGGGTTATAGTGACATCCAAAGAGCTAATATGGAATTCCTCAACCCCTTTAACCCCGAAATTACATTTCCGGTACAGTACATGGTCTCGGATAAAGAGAAAGTAAAGCAGTTTTATGACAAGTTGAAGGAAGTGTTGAAGAGCTGTAATGTAAAGAAGGATCCGATCAAATGCTACCATTTGTTGTACGCGACTGCTGAACCGTTGTGGTATAAAGTAGTGGGCAAGCCCCCAATAGCGGATACGAGAGTTCCAACCCACACGGTCTTCGACCATAACTCGGCTACAGCTACAATGCTGAACGTGTTCGATGGGAGCGGTTTCAAAGGCTACTTAGTGGAGTTCGATATACCCGGGATCCAAAGCTTCGTTTCCTCTGGAAGGGGTCCCGGTGACCTTTGGGCTAGGAGCTGGCTCCTTTCTGCCTTGGCATGGTATGTCGTAAAGGAGTTCGTGGAGAAGTTGGGTCCAGACATACTCATAACTCCCAGCGCTAGGTACAACCCGTTTTACATTTCTACAGTATACGCCATGCTAAATGGCAATGAAAGGAAGACGTTTGAGCAAGTGTTCGACGGGATAAAGGTAAATTTGCTAGATGTCTCCCAGCCCGTGATACCGGCTACTATAAGGATGTATTTGCCCAAAGGAGTTTGCAAATTCCTAGGCAAAGTTGCTGAGAATGAGGAAGAGTGTATAAGAGGAATTCTAATAGAAAGGTTCAATGACGGATGGAAGAAGGTAGTGGAGACTTCATTAAAGGCTTTGGATGAAGTGGTACTTCCAAAAGGGATCAAAATATTTTTGGACAAGAGATATGGTTATGATACGTTCTTAATAGCAAATGAAGATGATGATCAAACGAGGAAGTTAATGAAAGAGGGAAAGCTAGAAGAGATAGACCTTGAGGACTTAAAGAATAAGATGAAGGATATCTTAAATAAAGTTTCCGCTCCGTTCAGAGCTACGGTAACTGTACTAGACTTGGCAGAAGCATTCGATGAGTTTAACAAAACATGGAAAGACGTAGCTAAAAGTATTGAAAACGAAGTAAATGAGAAGTTCGCGAATGTAGAATTCGAATACGTGAAAAAGGATGAGCTGGTTAACAAGAACCTGAAGTATTGGTCCTTCTTATACTGGCTCTTCACTGTTCGTTTTAGAAAGGAAAAAGATTTAGTGAGTTCAATTAGGGTTAACCCAAAAATAACGGACGGATGGACGTTCAATACGTTTAAAGAGGCTTATGAGAGTGCTGAAGATCCCGTAAAGCTTTGTCCATGTGGTTCTCCAGCTATAATGAGCAACTGGACAAGCGAACCCGTCCTCCATTTAAGGGGTAGAGAAGCTCTCTGCCCCTTCTGCTACGTCATGAGGCTCCTCCAGCACAATGTGGGAGAAGCTGTTAGGAAGCTCTTTGGCCCATTGCCCAGAGTGCCAAAGGCACCGAAGATAAGTACAGCGACATTGGCAGCTCTCCCAGAACTTGCGGAATTGATGGCTAAAAAGGATGAGGAAGAGGACGAAATAAAGTTCTTGAATGAATATTCAGAACTGAAAAGTTACGAGTTTGAAAGCTTAGTTGAGGCATTGAAGAAGTCCTTGCCAATGCCACGTATTTTCAAAAATAAGATAGCAATACCTTTCGACCTCCAGAGGCTCTTGGATGCTATTAGGAACGGCGAAGAAGCCTTCTTCAGTATAGAAGTTGAAGGCGAAAAGGCATACTTGTCTATCAGTGAAATATCTAATGTAAAAGACAAATTGGAGAACTTGAACAAGTACATAGCCTTAGTGAGGGGAGACGGAGACGGGATGGGCGACATAGCCTCCGGAAGGTTAGGCTTGAGCGTAAGGGATTACTTCAAGAAGATCTATAGGTACTTGGATGAGAATAAAAGAGAAAAAATAGCTGAGGGTATAAGCTCAATCATAAGCACCTTCGTTAAAGCCGTTCTTCCTAGAGAACTGGGTGGGGAAGTCAGGGTACCGACGACACTGCCCACGCCCAGCTACACGGCTCAATTCTCGTATGCTCAAATGATATCTGCACTGCTAGACGCGAAGATAGTTGAGGCCAACTTCGGAGTCCTAATATTTGCTGGAGGAGACGATGTAGTAGCCATATTCCCGGTAAGGAGCAAGGTTAAGAGGGATTTGGCCAAATACGTTAGAGATAGGCTAAACCTCAAATGGTTAAGGCTCTTAGAGCCTTATATAAGTCCGGCATTGGAAGGCTGGTGGCTTACAAGGCTAAACTACTGGGGCTTGCGCAGAGGCTTCCACTATGATGACGGTATTTTTTCTCCAGCCTTAGTGGCTTACGGAAGGAAGTATGGCAT
>JALWJF010000156.1 GCA_027081755.1 Desulfurococcales archaeon
GGCCAAGAGCCCCCTCCAGACAAGATACTGGTTAACGACAGGATAGCGGACAACATGTTCAACCAGATAATAACAAGGCCTTGGGACTACGAGATAATCGTTACTCCCAACTTAAACGGAGATTACTTAAGTGACGCGGCAGCTGCCTTGGTAGGGGGCTTAGGAGTCGCTCCAGGAGCTAACGTGGGAGACTACATAGGCATGTTCGAGCCCATCCACGGCTCCGCTCCCAAGTACGCTGGAAAGAACGTAGCTAACCCAACGGCAGCGACTTTGAGCGCCGCGATGATGCTGGACCACATAGGCTGGCACGAGGCCGCTGACTTGCTCAGAAAGGCTATAGAGGAGACCATAGCTTCCGGAAAGGTTACGCAAGACATAGCTAGGCACTTGGGCATAAAGCCCTTGAGCACTACGGAGTTTACCGAAGCAGTAATAGAGAACATAAAGAGGCTGGGTGGTAAGGCATGAGCCTTCACCTGGCCTTTCTAGTATATGCTACCCAAACCGTTCCGCGCTCCCAACTCGATGAGATAATGGCGAACGTAATAGCTCAGTTCATGAAGGATGAAAAGGATTTCGAAGAAGCCTTGAAGCTTTCCAAGATAATAAAGATGGACCTCCAGATACTGGCCAAGGCAGCCGTGATGAAGTTCGGCGAAGATGCAATAAAGTTCAAGGATCTAGTTGAAAATGAGATGAAACAAGGAGAGGCTTGGGAGAAGTTCGTGAAGAGGTACATAAGGCTCTTCTCTAGGCAAAGGGCCTAGAACCAGTCCACGTGCTCCTCGAAGTACTTCACTATGTAGTCTATCCTCTCGAAGACTTCCTTCGGAGAGGGTATCGGCAAGGCGTCTTCGAAGCCCAGCTCGGCCATCATGGCCTTAACGCTCAGTTCCCCGTAGCCTCCTCCACCGGCCCCAGCCACCGGGACGTTTACTTCCCTATAGTACCTACCTATTTCGTAGAAGGTGTGGAGGCTCAAGTTCAGCCTCCCTCCCAAGGGGTCTTCCCTAAAGCCGTCCACCCCCATCTGGGCCACTATTACGTCTGGCTTGAACTCCTCTATAGCTCTCTTCACTATTACGTTGAATGCATAGACGTAGGCTTGATCTCCCGTTCCGGGAGGTAAGGGGACGTTTAGGGAATAACCATAACCTTCCCCTTCTCCCAGCTCAGTATAATGTCCGGTGCCCGGGTAGAAGCCCGGGTAATACATGTGCATGCTTATGGTCAGCACGTCGCTCCTATCGTAGAAGATCTGTTGAGTGCCGTCTCCGTGATGGACGTCCGTGTCCACATAAGCAACCCTCTTGCCTTCTTCGGTCAATTTCTGGATTAATACTGCAACGTCGTTCAAGGGACAAAAGCCCGCTGCTGAACACCTCTTTGCGTGGTGTAAGCCTCCGTAAGGAGTGTAACCGAAGCCTTGCTCCAAGGCTATTTCGTAGGCCTTGTAGACGCCTCCCAGATCCCTAAGCAAGACCGGCAACGAGCCTGGGTAAACGTAAGTGTCTCCGTAATCCACCACTCCGCCAGTTTCAGAGGCTTCCACTACCCTTTCAACCAGCTCCTCACAATGAACCTTTAGGAAATCCTTTATGTCCGCTAGGGGAGGCTCCACCAGTTCTAAGCCCCTTTCCAAAGCTTCCTCCTTGAACTTCTTCATCCTGTTCGTCCAAGCCGGAACTATTTCTGGCGGGGCGAAGAAGGTCTTGGTGAAGTCGTCGCTCCACACGACCCTCATGCTTTAGCCTTGAGGCCCTATACCTTGACTCGGTAAGACCTTTTCTGCCCTTGTCAGATGACGCAGAGGGCGCTGCCTTATAGATAGTGTCAAAATATATTGACTCGGAACACCATAGACGCTCCTTGGGGTGTTTGGAAAATCGTCTAAGGCAGTTAGAGCAGTGTATAAGAATGGCGTTTTGAAGCCCCTAGAGCCCGTAGAGCTTGAAGAGGGCGAAGAGGTTCTCGTGAAGCTGGAGAGGTATGAAGATCGGGTCAAGAGGCTCCG
>JALWJF010000157.1 GCA_027081755.1 Desulfurococcales archaeon
CCCTCCCTTCCCGTTGCCGGGAAGGGAGTCTGTGACCTCATTGCTCCGGACGGGGGGTCTCGTTTCTGTGCCGTTGCCCGGGCTCTCAACCCGGCCCCTCACGGAGCCCCGGGACCGCGGGGAGGGTGGAGCTTCCTCAGGGCCCTTTATAGGCCCCGTGGCCGCCAGCGGCCTCGGGACGTTATTTACTAATAGTTACCACAATATAAGTTAGTGACCGATGTGGCATAATGGCCGCTGGCGAAAGGTGAGCGTAAACCCCGGCGCCGAAGGTCTTATACCTTGCACTCACCCTTACCTTCGGGACTTGTGTTGAACTATGAAGAACTCGGATTGAAGGTTGGACTTGAGATTCACCAGCAATTAGATACGAAGAGGAAGCTCTTCTGTCACTGTAAACCAGACTTGATAGAAGAGGACGAAGAAGATGTATTTCAAAGAAGGCTCAGACCGGTTAGAAGCGAACTAGGCGAAGTTGATATAGCAGCTTTGTTCGAGTGGAAGAAAGGGAGAACTTACATCTATCATGCTCCTCGCTCACGCTCTTGTTTGGTAGAGGCAGATGAAGAACCTCCACACGAAGCTGATGAGGAAAGCATAGTTATAGCGCTAGCTATGGCAAAATCATTTAACTCTAATATAGTCGACGAAGTACATGTAATGAGAAAAATGGTGATAGATGGCTCCAATACTTCGGGCTTCCAAAGGACTATGCTCGTAGCATTAGGAGGCAGTATAAACGTTGATGGTAAAAAGATAGGAATAGAAACGATCTGTGTAGAAGAAGATGCAGCAAGGAAATTGAAAGAAGAAGGGAAGTTTGTTCACTTCAAACTGGATAGACTAGGTATACCACTTATCGAGATAGCTACAGCCCCCGATATACACACTCCCTATGAAGCCAAGAAAGTTGCATTGAGAATAGGTCAAATGTTGAGATTAACGCGTAAGGTAAAGCGCGGTATAGGCACAATAAGACAAGACCTAAACGTTTCGATAAAGAATGGCGCCAAGACGGAGATCAAAGGCGTGCAGAAACTAGAGATAATAGATAAGGTGGTAGAATATGAAGTCTTAAGACAGTTGAAACTCTTAGAGATAAGAGACGAATTGAGGAGGAGAGGTGTGACCAAGGAAGAAATATTAAACCAACCTATAGTGGATGTGACTGACATCCTTGAGAAAAGTGAAAGTAAGTTGGTCAAGAAAGCACTAAAATTAGGCGCTGGTGCTTTTGCAATCAGACTGCCCAAGTTCAAGGGCTTGCTAGGTAAAGAGGTTCAGCCCGGAAGACGCTTTGGGACAGAACTGGCCGATTATGCTAGGTTCTGGGCCGGCGTCGGTGGTATAATTCACAGTGATGAATTGCCAAAGTATGGGATCAGCGAGGATGAAGTTAGAGATATAATGGAGAAGCTAGATTGTGCCGATGAAGATGCATTCGTTTTAGTTCTAGCTCCTGGTTATGAGGCAAGGGAGGCATTAAAGGCAGTCAAAGAAAGGGCAGCGGCTGCATTGGACGGTGTTCCTGAAGAGACTCGAGCAGCTAACCCAGACGGCACTACTAAGTTCCTCAGACCAAGACCGGGTGCCGCAAGAATGTATCCAGAGACCGATGTTCCCCCGATAGTCATTACTGAGGACATGCTAAAGAGAGCCGAGGCTTTGAAACCTAAGAACCCAGCGGAACTAATAGAAGAACTAATGACAATATATAAGTTGCCAAAAGATATGGCAGAGAAAATGATAAGCTCTGTGAGATTTGACTTGGCATATCGCTTAGTCAAAAAGTATCATGGGAAACTCCACTCGACGATCGTTGTTAGGACCGTTGTCGATACACTTAAAGAACTAGAAAGAGAAGGAGTTGAAATCGAAGGGATAAGAGATGAACAAATAGAAGAAGTGTTAGACAAAGTCGCTGAAGGTAAGGTGGCCAAGGAAGCCATACCTGACATTTTGAAGAAAGTGGCAGAGGGATTATCAGTAGAAAAGGCGATAAGAGAGCTAGACTTGGACAAGGAAATTGATGTTAATAAAGTAGTTAGAGAAATAATAAATAAGTACAGAGACGAAATAGAAAAGAGAGGTCCCCAGAGAAGCTTTGGTTTCGTAATGGGTAAGGTGATGGCTGAATTGAGAGGTAAAGTAGATGGCAAGGTTGTCGCACAAGCTGTCAAGAAAGCTCTCGAAGAATTGGAAGGCAAGTGAAAAATTAGGTTAATTATTTCTTCAATACTTGTTCAACTAAATCTGGTACTTGGCTTGGTATATCGGCGACGGGCACGCCCGCTTCACGGAAGGCCCTTACCTTGCTCTCGGCTGTACCAGCACCCATACTTATTATTGCACCAGCGTGGCCCATCCTCTTTCCGGGTGGAGCTGTTCTTCCGGCGACATAGGCGACGACAGGCTTCCTTATTTCGCCTCTTTTTATCGCGGCCGCTAGCCTTTCTTCAGCATCTCCTCCTATCTCACCTATCACGACAATAACTTGCGTCTCAGGATCTTGATCCATGAGTTTTACTGCTTCAACTGTGTCAAGACCTATTATCGGATCGCCACCTATGCCTATTGCCGTTGTTTGGCCTATGCCCCTCTTAGTTAACTGGTAAGCTATTTCATATGTAAGAGTTCCCGACCTAGAAACTATACCGACAGGGCCCGGTGTGAAATATTTCTCCGGCATAATACCCACTTTTGCCTTACCCGGAGTGATTACTCCTGGACAATTGGGTCCTACTACTACTGAGCCTTTGTTTCTAGCATATCTAATGGCCTTTAGTGAGTCGTGGACTGGTATGCCTTCAGTTATTACCACTATAAGCTCTAGACCAGCATCTACCGCCTCGATTATAGCGTCTGCTGCACCAGCGGCTGGGACAAATATTATTGATGTGTTTATCTCTGGAAACTTTTCTTTGGCTTCCTTGACTGTGTCAAAGACAGGAACACCTAATACCTCTTGACCACCTTTTCCAGGAGTAACCCCAGCTAGTATTTTGGTTCCATATTTCATCATCTTCTCTGCATGGAACTTTCCATACCTGCCTGTTATGCCCTGAACCACGACTTTAGTGTTTTCATCAACAAGAACTACCATCCTCCTCACCCCCTTAAGCTGCTACCTCTTTTGCGATCCTAACTGCTTCCTTAGCTGCTTCATCCATACTCTCAAAAAGGGGTATTCCAGCTTCTTGGAGAATTTTCTTTCCTTCTTCTTCGGCTGTTCCAACTATCCTGGCTACAATAGGTTTCTTGATTTCAGTTTCCTTTAGTGCCTCAACTATTCCTAGAGCTACCTCGCTAGCCAGCGTTATACCGCCAAATATGTTAACGAATATTACCTTTACCCTAGGATTTCTGAGCAAAAGCCTAACTGCCGCCTTCACTCTATCCCTCCTAGCTCCTACTCCTATATCAAGGAAGTTTGGTGGTTTACCACCATAGTAGTTTACAACATCCATAGTGGCCATGGTAAGGCCGGCGCCATTTCCAATAATTCCTATGTCGCCATCCAGTTCAACGTAGAAGAAGCCATAACGTATAGCTACCTTTTCTGTCTCCGTCAGCTCCCTCTCTCTGGCTGCTTCGAGTTCTGGATGGCGGAAAATTGCGTTGTCGTCAACTATCATTCTAAAGTCTAATGCAACTAGACCTCTATCAGTTATTGCTAAGGGATTGCTTTCCACCAGCTCTGCATCATAGTCAATAAATATCTTGTACATGCTCTTTGCTATGTGTTCGAACTGTCTTAAATCGTTTCCACTTAGACCTATCTTTTTTCCTACTTCTCTAGCTTCATGGGCTTTCAAACCTATCTCCGGCTCTATTGGTAGTTTTATTATAGCCTCGGGTTTCTCTTTTGCTAGTTCCTCTATTTCCATACCGCCCTCGCCCGAGGCAAGCATGATTATCCTTCTGTTCGCACGGTCTATGGTAAACGATAGGTATAATTCTCTCTTTATGTTTTCAGCCTTTTCTACAAGTACCGACAGAACTGGGTAACCCTTTATTTCCATACTGAACAGTTGTTCGGCCTTCTCTAGGGCTTCATCCGGATCTTTGGCCAGCTTTACACCGCCAGCCTTACCCCTTCCAGCAACTGGGACTTGGGCTTTTAAGACAACAGGTAGGCCTAGCTCTTCTATAGCTTCATTTACTTGCTCGGGCCTCTCTATTAGGATTCCTTGGGGTATAGGTATCCCGTACTTCTTTGCTATCTCTTTTGCCTCATACTCAAGTAACTTCAATGCTATTGCCCAAGTATAGCATCAGACAAGGAGTTTATACTGGTTTAGGATGTATATACTAAAAACCACATCATATCGGTCTTTGTTTCTCCACCTTCTTTCTTACCTCGTTTAGCATTTCATCAACTTTATCCAAGAAGTCCTTAGGTAGTTTCTGGAACAAGGGCTCTGGCTCACCTATCTTGGTTGGAGGTGCTGCTCCGCTGCTTAGTAATCTCCCGCTCTCATGGACGCTTCCATTCTCACCTATCATCTTCCACAACCTTTCAGCAGCTTGAGGCGTGAAAGGAGCCATGTGGAGTGCAAGCTCTCTAAGTATGTAAAGACATGTGTACATAACGTCTCGTGCTTCTTCCTCTTTACCCTCCTTGATAAGTCTCCAAGGCTCTTTTTCATTTAGGTACTTATTACCCAATCTGGCCATTTCCAACAAGTAGTTACTAGCCTCTTTTTCTCTAGTCTTATACATAGCTTTTACATACCTTTCATGAAGTTCCTTAATTCGCTTGAAGATGTTTTTGTCCACTTTACCGCTAACTTCACCACCTAGTCGTCTTTCTATAAATGTTAGAACTCTGTGGACAAAGTTTCCTATATCATCGTTCAGTTCGCTGTTGACTATTCTGTAAAACTCTCTCCACGTAAAGTTAGTATCCCTCTCTTCAGGTCTCATCCTTATTAATGCAAACCTCCAATAGTCGGGGTTAGGTAGGAGTTCCAATGCTTCATCGATCCATATACCTATCCTACGCCTCTTGGAGAACTTCTTGCCTTCAAACATCAAGTACTCGGTAGCCGATATGTTGTACGGTAAGGGATAATCCTCTCCAGAAGCTCTTAACAAGGCTGGCAATATTATAGAATGGAAAGGTATGTTATCCTTGCCTATGAAGTAAACAGGCCTTGAGTTAACGTCTTTCCAGAATTTTTCGAACAGATTGGTTCCCTTTTTATCATCTATTTCCTTTACTGCCGACAGGTAGCCAAGAACTGCTTCAAACCACACATATATCGTCTTACCCTCTGCCCCTGGAAAAGGCGCTGGTATACCCCACTTGTTATCCCTTGTAACGGCCCTAGGCGTAAGGCCCTCTTTTATCCAATTAAGCGTGAACTTCTTCACATTTGTGGGCAAATCGCTTTTTTCGAGCCACTCTATCAGTCCTCCAGAGGCTTTGGGAAGGTCAAAGAACCAGTGGGTGGTCTTCTTCCAGATGGGTCTTGATCCGCATAGGGCACACTTGGGATTCACCAAGTCTGGCGGATCTAGGAGCTTTCCACACCTTTCACATTGATCTCCCCTAGCATCGGGAGCACCACAGTACGGGCATATACCTATGATGAATCTATCTGGTAAGAATATCTTGTCCTTTAAACAGTATGGCATAATCACATCTTGTGTGAAGATATAACCGTTGTTGTATATCTTCATAAAAGTCTCTCTGACGAATTCCATGTGTACAGGGTTGTGCGTTCTAGTGTAATTGTCAAAAGATATTAACCATTTTTCAAACATCTTTTTTACATATTCATGTACTTTATCTGTAAGTTCTTTAGGCTCTATACCTCTCTTCTTGGCCTCTATTTCTATAGGAGTCCCGTGCTCATCACTACCAGAGACAAAGACCACATCTTCTCCCATGAGTCTCAGGAACCTAGCAAAGACATCAGCCGAGAGTATTGAACCTACTAAGTTCCCTAAGTGTGGAACCGTATTAACATATGGCCATGCACTACCTACTATCCACTTGGCCAAGTCCTTATTCCCCATCTGAAGGCTACAAACTTCAAAAAATAAGTTAGAAAGAATTGGGTGAGTTATTGCGTTATAGCTTGAACGTGTACTTCCAGAGGATAAACTTCTTCATATCCTTGGCCTTAGTTTTGTTTTCACCCATCCTCTCGGTAATGTACATAAACTATCATATGCTAGCATCTATTTCATTTTTAGCACTCTTTCCATTCTCAGTAGCCCTGGCATATCTGGAGAGTATAGAAAGAGTAAAGCTTACGTACTTAGCACCATTAGGTCTGTTAATACTAATCTCTCCCAAGTACTTTGGCCTTGCTCCTCTAGTAGCCGGAATTATCTCTTTATTCTACATTAGAGGGGTTAGACTACCGTCTTTGAAAAATTCTGCTATAGTTGTGGCGCTCAGCCTACTTATTGGTGGAATACTACTCTTATTCGAGTATTCACTCAGCATTAAATTTGCTATACACTTTGCCACACTCTACGATGTTCTGATGATCTATGGTGTTAGTATACACTCCTTACCTAATACTTTCGGAGAAAGGCCCAACTGGAAACTAGCCTCCGTGTCCATTGTAACCTTGTTGTTGAGCTACATTATACCGTACCTATTGTTTGTATCCATGCTTGTATACTTTGTTGCTGCGAAATACTATAAAGTTAAAGCGTTTTATGAACGCATAAAGAAGTATAAAGGCATTGCTAGAGCCGGGAATACCTACTTACTCGTAGGTTCGTTTACCTCAGTGCTCGGTCTACTCTCTATATTGGGAAAGAGTGATGTGCTAACATTGCACTACCTTTTGATAGGTTTTGTTGCGCCTCATATCTTTACGCATCTGCCACTAATGATACCCGCAATTTTGAGGATAAGGGCTTTCAAGAGCTACTGCCTATGGACATTCGCCTTTTTAGCATTGTCAGCCGTAACGTGGCCTTCATGGTTAAGTATGTTGTTGTTCCTCTTAGCTATAACATGTCTAGTAAAAAGTTACCTTATATAGGGCACGGCATGTCTCATTATAGTACAATACAGATTTACGGTATCCATGTATTTTGTTTGCCACGGTCCCGTATATATTAGGTGAGCTTCCATGTTAGCGCCCGCATAGTATAGATCTCTCGTTAAGAATAGAGCCAACGCTTCTGCGAGCGGCTCCAGGCTCGGATAGCCTTTGCCCAACGGTGTTCTCTTTTTCAATATGAATGTTCTGAGCCTAAATGCAATGATTTGGCTAAACCTTAAACTAAAGAATGTGTTTGTCATACCCTTTAGCTTACTTAGTATCTTAAGCCAAAAGTCTGTAGTGGCCATCTTATCCGCTTCGTCTAAATTACCATGAAGATATGCCTTCGTCTCTCTCATAAAGTCGTTCTCCAATTGAGAGGATGGTATGACTCTTTCATCACCTATCATTTCTATTATTTCCTTAATCTCATCCAAGCTGCCTAGGAATCTCTCAGTATATGTGGTCTCTAGAGAGACGTATATATCGGGAACTTCTTTCAGTATGGCTTTAACGATGTCGACTACTGGCTCATAGTCGTAAGGGACTCCTCTTACCTTGGGACCTAAGTGCATGTTGAATATTTTGGCTCCGGCCGTTCTCGCTCTCTTAGCCGCTTGCACCATTGCCTTTTTCACCTTGAGGTGAGTCTCTTGATCATGATTGACTAAGCTGTAATATGGTGCATGTGCAGTTATTAGGACGAAATACTTACTGGCCATTTTATTATATTGTATATAATACTCTTCAGTGTACCTTTTTCTAGAAAGCTCTGCTGGAGGTATCTCAGTGAGCCTCATACCAGTAAGAGAGGCACTCTCTAGCTTGGTCAAACCATTGTATGTACCCCAATCGAACAAAGCCATAGTTTTCACCACTTCTAAGTAGTTATCCTAGGTTAATCAACCGGAACTCTTTTTGATCCGTTTAGCTACACGCTCTGCTAGCTCCTCTATGGTATCCGCAAAAACGAAGAGGCCTCGCGGGAGTGTGTATATTATTTCGCAGTTAGCTCCGGGCGGAATATCAATGAAATCCACAACTTTGCTGAAGTACTTATATCCCTTCTCAAATGTTATTACCTTTACGTCTTCTCCCTTCACGTAGCAGGCGTAACAATCACCTAGGTCCTCACAAACAACATCAACACCATATTTTTTCAATGCTCTTACAAACTCATCCAGAAAGGTTCCTCACCATCAATGTTATTATCCCTTCAACGCAAAAGCTTGAACCCAGCCGTCGCCTCCTCCAACATAAACTATCTGATTTCCTAAGGCTATAGCCGGCAAATACAATGGACATTTGCTTAACGGGGAGAACAAGAGGGCTTTTTGAGCGATAATCTTCGAGGCTTTAACAGAGTATATAAAGAAGTGACCAGTATAGGGACTAGTAAAGCCTAGGTATTTGCAGTTTGGTGAAAACGATATTTCACCAACACCGGTAACATTCGTTATCATTTCCTCTATACCTTTCGTGAGATTGATTAAAAATACATGATGTCCATCCGTATACGCAGCCAAATAACTGCATATATCACCTTCCTTTGGAACTGAAGACGTTCTCACAAACTCAATGACCTTATTGTTTCTGACTATCGCTATACCATGGTTCATAAACACGTAGAGCCTTCTATTCTTTAGTACAATCCAATTACATTTCAATGGCAATTGCATTGTTCCGTTGAATAGCGAACCGTTGCATAAATATAATCTAGTTCCGTCATAAGTGGCATCCTTAGTAGTTACGTTAATCATCCTTACCTTTTTCTCTAATATGTTGACAATATAAACATGATTATTACCTATGAACAAGAAACCTTTGTTCCAAGGTTTAACTATATTAAGCTTTTCGAAAGGACAGAACTTGAACATTAGCGTTAAGTTCCTATATAAGACGTATCCACATTTACTCCAAGATGCTACTCCCACCATATTGTTCCATAGACTTATATAC
>JALWJF010000158.1:0-7921 GCA_027081755.1 Desulfurococcales archaeon
TAAGTGTTTCTGGGGAGCATTCCTCCATGATTATGAAAAGGTATGGGGCGAGAAAGTTCAAGATATCATTAAGAAGGTTCCGCTCCAAGAAAACGAAGTTGAACAGTTGGCAGCGTGTGCGGAGAGCCTCATGGGTCTGAACAGGGAGCACAGGCTCGTGTGCTATGCTATAATGCTTTCGGACTACTGGGTTTCGCAGAGAACCCTAACCGCTTGGCTGCCGGATGACGAGAGGTATAAGACAGCACTAGAGTCCTTGGAAAGGTTCGGACTTAGGGTGGTTCCCCTTTTCTCTGGCCTGCCGAAAGCGGTAATGGCGGTGGCCTCCGAGAAGCTTTTGGAACTCTTATTCGAGAAGGGCTGGAGCGCCCTCTTCCTCTATTCCGATGGCATTCTCCTCGTGGGTGGAGAGGATTCTGAACAGCTTAGTACGGATGAAGTTGCTGAGATAATTTATGATGCTCTAGTTAGCGAACTACAAGGCGGTACCAGTCAAAGAGCAGGTATAGAGAAGGGGTACAAGCCGTTCCTAGAATTCGTGGCAAGGGTAGAACAACTCCTCCCCCTAAACGAAGACGAGCTCAAAAAGAGGTTTGAGAGGGCTAAGGAAGATAAGAAGTATAGAAAGGAGATATTGCCCATATACTCGGTAGCGCTAATTAAAGGCTACTACGATTTGGCCAAGGAAATAGCTGAGTACGTTAGGAAGAATAAGAAACACTTACAAGTTAGGTCACTGATAGGCGAGCCCTATTATTTTGAAGAGGTCGAAAAGGTCGGCGCTGAGGACGAACTACTTAACAGCGCAACGGACGACCTCAGAAAGGCCGTTCTGGCATCATTTGTCTTGGCCTTTAAGGCAAAGAACAAGTTTGATAGGAGGCTCACTAAATGGCTCGAGTTAGAATGGTCCGAGGTAAAGCAGAAGAAGCCACACCAGCCACTTCTCTTCGCTGAAGCTTTCGCAATGCTGTATAAAACGAAGAAGTACGAGGAAGTAATATATGAACTCCGAAAGGGAGGTAAGAAAGGCAAAGATGAGGGACTATGGCTCTATTCCAAGTACTTGGCTTGTAATGCCTTGAGTTCTAGCATATTGAAGAAGGAGGGTTGTAACCTCCCCAAACCCAAGGGCAAGTGTTTCATATGTGGCGCCCCCGTGTATTCTACGACCTTTACCTTCGACAAGTACTATGCTTATGCGCAAGGAATTTCCAAAGGAGGTGTTGAGATATACACGCCTAGGCAGACACCCTTCATGAACATAGAAAAGGCTAAGAAAGAGAGGTACATATGCCCGGGATGTGCCTTTGAAGCAGCTTTCATAAACAAGAAATTGGGCTCGCCTTTCGTGTCCTACGGCGCCCAGCCATCAATAGCGTACGAGCTCATGAAGAGCTTCGTGATACCAAAGCTTAACCTGTTCAATGCCTCCTTGAGGGACCTCATAGAAAAGAAGGCCGTAGAGGGAGGAGAGGGCTATTACGTCGTTGACTACTCTCACGCCCTAGCACTGGTTAGAGCAAGCGACCTAAAGAGGGGGGAGAAGGGTTTTGAAGCCAAAACTGAGGCCATCGCTAAGTTTCTGGCCAAAGCGGGCTTCTTAATAGAAGAGGCGAGGGGAGGCCAAATTTCTCTCACTTGGGAGCTGCCTATGTACCTAGCCTCGGAAGCCATTAATGCACCGCGAATACCTTCGTGGCTCACTTACTTGATAGACTTGTCGTTAGTGAAAGCGGATACTTTAGCTCCTCTCGTTCACGGGCTGAAGGCTTGGGCTAGGAAAGTGTCCGTTACTAGGGAAAGCGATGAACTCAGAGAGGCGTTCTTTTCCTCTGACCTAAGTCCTCATCCTTCCCTTGCCCTCCTCTCCCCTCCAAGGGGGATTAGGGGAGAACTCGAAAGGTTTTATCCGGCTTTTTCTTTTATATTAAAAGAAGTTCTTGAGGTGGAGAAGTATATGAGTGAAGAGGATAGGCTCATGCCGCGCTTGTGGGCCTACGCGAAGGCGATAGCCGAGGCACTCCCCCGCTCTCAGATCTCCAAGCACAAAGTTCAGAGCCCCTTGAGGACGGCCTTGTATCGCTACGTTGAGTATTTGGAAGAGGGCCTCAAGCGAGAGGATTCTTTAGAGCTAGCAGCTGCAGCCGCTCAAGAGGATGCAAACCGCAAGCTGGGAAGCGTGAACATAGAGGGTCCCGTGAAGGGCATATTGAAGTTCGTTACCAAGTACGTTCCAAACATGAACCCCTCAAAAAGGAGGCAATTTTTTGAGGATATCCTTGACGCGGTGTATCTCATGACGTTAAAGGCTATGAGAGGTGAGAAGTCGTGAACTCGGTCAGTATGTTAGAGGCCTTATTCTCAGTAAAGTACGACGAAATAAAGCCATTCTTGGTCCCAAAGGAGAAGGTTGACAAACACCTCGCGGTGCCTAAGGGAAGGACCGTGAACGTGTGGGTAGTCATAGAAGGCCTCAGCGAACTCCTAATAAGGCATGAAGGTGCAGACGACGTAACGGAGTTCGAGGTAAACGGTATAACCGTTCCCGGAATACTGAACACCAAGTTCCAAGCCGTTGCCAGAAGGCAAATGCTTCGAACACTTTATGCCTTTAAAGAGAGGAACACAGACAAGATGAAAGAATTGTACGAGCTGGCAAAGAAGTACGGCATAAGTACGGCTGAAACTTTGAAGGATTGGACGTGCTACCTAACACCGGGTGCGAGGAGTCAAGCGAAGAAGAGCGAAGAGGTAATGAAAGGAGGGTACTGTATGACGTGTCCTAACTGCATGATATACGGCTACGTCGCGGGCGAAGGAGGCGTTTATAACGTCAAATCTAGAGTTGAGGGAGACGTATACTTCGGCCTCTGTCCCTCGAAGTTGTGTGTCGTAAAGAGGACGTTTAACGCAGTCGACGACGTAACCAAGACGACGATAATGGAGAGTGGGGAGACTGGAGCGCTGTTCACCTTGAGCCTCATAGAACCCGGAACAATATTCGTGGGCAAGCTAGCTCTAAGGGACTTGAGCCCCGCCGAACTCTTGCTCGTCCTCCACAGCATAGCCAAGGTAGACAGAATAGGTGGGAGGGTAACCCACTTCGGCAGGATAAAAGTCCACATCCCCGTTATAACCTTCGATTACTTCGAGATGGGGTCGGGTTACGAGCTAGCCAAGGCGCTCGTTGGAGATAAAAAGGTTGGTATGGAGGAGGCTATCAATAAAATAACCGAGATGGCCAAAGGAAGGGTAATAGTACAGAAGAGGAACTTGGGTGACGAGCTTAGAGGCTTGGGAACGGAAGAGCTGGACGAGATAACGTATGAGGCTTGGAAAGACGTCCTAACCTTCAAGGCATCGATAGAGAGCCTGATCTTCGGGAGGTGAGCCCTTGCAAGTATATTTTACAAGGCTCGAGCTCCAGGGACCCCTTTTCTTCTCATCTGAGGTGAAGCACGCCTTAACGGAAAAGACGCACTTGGTAGTTGCCCCAAAGGCAATAATAAGTTCTATCCCACTAACTTATGGTATAAACAACCTCCCCGCCGAGGCCTACGCTTGGAACATCTCAAAAGGACCTACCTATTCTATGATCGAAAGGCTCATGAGGAAGAGGTTTAGCTATGCAGCAGTCCCGACGAGAGTTAGGTATAGGAAGTTCTTTTTCTCAATGAAGGGTATGAGCTGGGGGGAATATAGGGGCAAACCGAAGACCAATGCCCCCAGAATGGTTACCCTAATAGCCATGATTCCCCCTTCCTCTTTTAGAACTGTTGTCGTAAGCGACGATATTCTTCCAAGGACGATCTATTTTAGGATAGGGAGCAAGAGGAGTGGTATACTCAAGGCAACTTTCGAAGAGGTCAAAAAGATGAAGGAAGTCACCGAAGAGATGTTGAGCTTGCCCGTCGAGAGGAAAATGTTAGAAATTATGGGGTGTAAGATAAAATCTTTCGTAACCCTTCTAAGCACTTTTTCTGGCGGAGAAGTGGGCTTGGCCGAAGTTCAAGGGTGTAAGGTGGTTAAGGCTTGCTCCCAAAGGAGGTGCGAAACTATAGCGTTACCCTAATGCCCACAACCGTCGAAGAGGGTAGCTCCACATTCGAACTGGGCGAACATACCATAAGGCTCCGAAGATTCCAAGAGGAAGTTATGAGAGCAAAGAGCAGCTTCATCTTGAAGGCGCCCACTGGAGCGGGAAAGACTCTGACCTTGTTGCTAAGGAGAGAAGAGGGGAAGGTTGGTATATACCCTTCTAAGGCTCTAGTAAATGATCAGTACGCTTCGATAGCCGGGCTCCTTGAGACCTCGTGTTCATGTGTAGAGGACAAAGGAGTTATGAAGGTATTTGACTGTGGTAAAAGAAAATTCGTGATAGCGAAGATAACCTCAGAGAGTATGGAAGGAGGGGGTTGGAAGAGCATAGAGAACTTGTGCAAGAGAGTATTGGAATTTAGGGACGAAGGTTTTGAGAGCATAACGTTTACCGTTCCAGAATATCCTTACCTGCTCCTGAGCGGAACTTACGATAACTTCTACAGAGTTGGCGTGCTTCTGAAGGCGCTGAGGAGGATGGACTTAGCTAAGGTTGCAAAGACTTTCAAGCTTTCCCGAGAAAGGGTTGTGATGAAGAAGTTCTGTGCGGAGCTCCTCTTCTCGCCTTTCATGTTCTTCGACGAATTCCACGCCTACTCTTCGAAGTCCTTGTACGGGGCCTTGGCACTCCTAATAATATATACTTCAATGCCGTTCATAGGTACTAAGGTTGCAATAAGCAGTGCAACCGAAACCAAGGAGTTCAAATTAGCTAAGGAAATAATCGAGGAATATGAAGAAATAGAGGCTAAGCCCGGGAAGGATGTAGTTAGGGGAGAGACCGAACTAGAGCTCAACATGATCTCCTTTGTCAAGCCATGGCCCGGAGCTGCGAGGTTTGCCCAAGTTGAAGGCGTAGTACCGGAAATTGTGCAGAAGAAGATGAATGAGATAAAGGAAGTTGTGAAGAGAGGCAAGAAGGCAATTATTATAGTGGACCGGATAGCTACAGTCTATGAGATTTATAAGAAGGTTGTAAAGGAGATAAACGACGTCGTCTGCGTAACCTCAATGAAAGAAGAGCTCAATTGCTCCGGCGACCCGAGGGAGGCGTCCGTAATAGTGGGCAACGAGGCCATTTCGTATGGAGTGGACATAAAGGATCTGGACTACGGAATAATAACTGCGAAGCTCTGGTTCCAGTTCGTCCAGAGGATAGGCAGGCTTGGGAGGGGGTCCCAGGGTTCTAAGGCGATAGCGGTCTTGCCGGAGGTGGCTAGGCCTAAGGAGGCTCTGGAGTGGGGCGAGTTCGTCGAGTGGAGCAAGGAAGTGTTCCCAGAGAGGCCGGTGGACTGGTTCGAGGCGTCGGGCCTCGAAAAGACCAAAGTTGAGAACGTGGTTAAGGCACATGAACTCATGGTTTACATAGCTTTCCGAGACAAGTTCGGGGTCTCAAGGAATATCAAGATGTGGAGAGAAAAACTGTCTAAAAAGCTGAATCTCATCAGGGGAAGAAGTAAGGAGATGTACTTGGGCGCCGAGAGCACGTTCTTGTTTTCGGCGTTTAGAGGCAGTAGCGATGATATAATAATAAAGGCGAGGAACTTCGAACTCGACGAAGAGGGTAAGCCTAACCCAGATAGACCCATAAAAGGGTTCTTAGCGGTAGAGATCTCTTCTAAGGAAGCCGAAGAGTTCTTAGATAGGATCCACGACAAGGTCCTCCAGCTCAACGTCGTGCTCTCCGGCCTTAAGGGCTATCCCAAGCAGATAATGGGGAAAAAGGCTAACCCCTTACCTAGGCAGCTGGTCGAGACGAAGGATCCAGTATACTTGATCCGGTCCAACGAGGGTTACATGAGGTACTTACTTAGCGTTGAGGACTCAATAGCGGTCGTCGAACCCGTCGGTAAAGACTACAAGATCCTAGGAGTATTGGTTAGAGCTTAATACTTTGTATTTCGTAGGTATGTCGTGTGTTAACAATGATAGTGGTGGTGGCCTATGACATACGGGACGACAGACTTCGAGATAAGGCAAGAAGAATGTTGCAACGCTACGGTTTATCTCGTATATCCAAATCCGTTTATGCTGGAAGGATCAACTGGGAGACGGCTAAGGAGATCGCGCAGAGGCTCTCCCAAATCCTCAAGGGAGAGGATTCAGCAGTGGTTATACCGGTTTCTGAAAGAGACTTCCTTCGAGCCCTTTCTGTCGCTGAAGGCGTCGTGGCGGAGAGGAGGCCAAGAGGGGCAATGGTTCTGGGCTAGGACTCTGGACGACTTAGCGTCTTGCCCTCTTAGGGCATACTATTCGCTAGTACAGGCTAAAGGCTCAATACCCTATACCATTGCCGGATTCGAGTTCCAGAGAAAGGCGATAAGGCTGCTGAAAACATTAGAATACTTCGAGGCGTTTGCTGATCCCGGCATAAGGGGGTTTAGGACATCTTCCGAGGGATTGTCCGTATGCGCTTCCTTCGGTGAGATAAGGTTGTGCGGTAGGCCAGACTTCGTGGGCCTCTTCTCAAACCCATTCGTGACGTGGGTAGTAGAAGTGGTCCAAACGTCGGACTGGAGAAAGACCTTGCAGAGAAGCATTTACCGTTTGGACTTCTACGCTCAAGGGATCTTCGAGCTGTTCGGCTTACCAATAAGCTTAAGCATTTTCGCACCAGAGGCTTTAATATGGATCGTGTTGGAAGATCATAAATGGGCCATTGAGCTGGAGAAGAGAGTAGAGGAGCTAAACGGAATGCTCGACTTTGAAATTGCCTTAAAGAGGGCTAAAAGGGTGAGTAATAGGCCGTGTCAGAGTTGCGCTTACAAAAGGTTATGTCCTCTTTCAAAAGAGTGAAAGTTGAGTTAGAATTAACGCCGACTACGTTCAAGGACTACACGGCAAAGATAGTTAAGAGCTATTTGATATGTGTGGATCCATCCTTCAAGGAAGTGTTCTCAACTGAAGGGGGCTTGAAGGAAGTTCACATAACCCCCCTACTGGACGAGAGGGGCCATGCTATCTATCCAAAGAGAGTAGTCAAGTGTTCCTTTTGCAAGGACTCCAAACCCGAAGGTGAAGGCGAGGTCAAACTCCCAAAGAGAGCGTACTTCGAACTCTCAGGACCCGAGGAACTGGTTATGAGAGCATTTTCCTTTGGGGACTGTAAGCTCAAGCTGGGTAAGGCAGAGCTGGAGATCAGGAGTTTGAGCGCGGAGGAGCTTGACGTCGAAATAGAGTTATCGGAAGCGATCTCCATAAAGTTCCGAGGACCGGCAGTCCTGAGGGATCCTTGGCTCATAGGGAGAGGGTTAAGAACTAGGTTTTTGCCCACTCCCATAAACTTGTTCTCCACTAACGCATACTTCCTTTACGGAGAGAAGTATAAGGAAGTACTAATGGAACTTGACGAAAGCTTGGTCGAGGATCATTCATCCTTACACAGCGTTGGAAAGGTCTGGTACTATTACTCCGGAAAGTGGCTTCCGGCCCTAAGCGGTTCGCTATTACTCTGGGTTCGCAAAGAGAGTGAAGTCGTGAAGGAAGTACTCTACCATGCAGCTCTGTTAGGTGTGGGTAGTGGGAGGGCTGCGGGCTTTGGGGACGTCCTAGTATCTCCTGTAATATAATAGTTCGTTACCGAATCTTCTAGCCTCTCCATTGCTCAAAGCTAGGTGTTCATTCAACACCTAATTTTTCCATGCACTTGATGTAATTGACCGAGCGGTTCATATTCAAGGAAGTCTCATCGCTCGAAAGGCCTCACCATTAACCATTCGGTAAGTTAATGAGCCTTTAAAAATGAGGAAATCATCAAACAATGTGGAAGTGCAGAGGAAAACACGAAAGAGAACTGAAAGTTCTTGCCTTGGGCCAGGAT
>JALWJF010000158.1:7931-8629 GCA_027081755.1 Desulfurococcales archaeon
GTAGTACGGCGCGAAAACACGAAAGAGAACTGAAAGTTGATATCTCCTTTAGCCCTCAGTAACCACAATGTATAAAGGAAAACACGAAAGAGAACTGAAAGTCTCAACATCTTCGACTTTCAATTGCTCTACTTCGAAAGTGAAAACACGAAAGAGAACTGAAAGTTTAGCCCGCAGAACTCCTTAGGTGGATTAACAAAGATGAAAACACGAAAGAGAACTGAAAGGCTAAGCGCGCACAGTTCATAAACTTCATGAAGAACGAAAACACGAAAGAGAACTGAAAGGTAGCA
This sequence comes from Desulfurococcales archaeon, assembly GCA_027081755.1. GTDB lineage: Archaea > Thermoproteota > Thermoprotei_A > Sulfolobales > Ignicoccaceae > Ignicoccus. The sequence goes on from JALWJF010000158.1 coordinate 8,225, forward strand.
TGAGCGTCCTCAGATTAGCTTACCTCAAAGTGGAAAACACGAAAGAGAACTGAAAGAAGAATTTGATTTGGATCAAACCCAGTGCCATTCGTTGGAAAACACGAAAGAGAACTGAAAGGCTTGGAGGCCTCTCCCAAGAGATTTAGCGCGTTGAAGAAAACACGAAAGAGAACTGAAAGACTTGGCTAGAGGGTGGAGATAACAAGGTAGTGTTTGAGAAAACACGAAAGAGAACTGAAAGACTTCCTAGTAGGTATCGCCGGGTACTTCGAGTGCCGGGAAAACACGAAAGAGAACTGAAAGCAAGTGATGGCCCCATGGTCAGGCCCGACTTGTTAAGCGAAAACACGAAAGAGAACTGAAAGAAGCCCCGCGGGCAGGCGAGGCGCCTACATGTTGGGGAAT
>JALWJF010000159.1 GCA_027081755.1 Desulfurococcales archaeon
TACGGTTTAAAGGCAGCGTTTGCCTTATCCCTCCCCTTGTTAGCAATCTCATTCCTAGTCATATGGGCCTTGGAGGTGTTGAAGGGTGCTTGAGGTAAGTAACTTGTACTTAAGCTTGGGAAACTTTACATTGAACATAGAGAGGTTAGAGGTTGAGAAGGGGGAGAGGGTCGTAGTCCTAGGCCCCAGTGGTGTGGGAAAGAGCTTGCTCATCAAAACCATTGTAGGGGCTCTGAAGCCCAAGGAAGGGAAAATAATGATAAACGGAAAAGACGTTACTGACTTACCTCCAGAGAAGAGGGAGATAGGTTATGTCCCGCAAAGCTATGCAGTGTTCAAGCACATGACAATTTTCGAGAATATAGCGTACGGCCTAAGGATAAGAAATGTGAAGGACCTCTCGAAGGTCTATGAAGTAGCAGAAGAGCTCGGAATAAAGCATATCTTAAATAGAAAGGCGAAGGGCTTGAGCGGAGGGGAAGCTCAGAGAGTTGCCTTAGCGAGAGCATTAGTAATAGAACCAAAGGTGCTGTTGCTTGATGAGCCGTTGAGCAACTTGGATCCGGAGAATAAGATCAAGGCTATGAATTTAATAAAAGAGATAAATGCCACGAGCCTAATAGTAACACACGATATATTTGAGGCATTGGAGTTAGGAGACAAAATAGCTTACATGAGGTCCGGAAAACTTTTGGGAACCTTCGAAAAGGAGGAATTCTTGAAAAGTCCCTACGCCAAGCCCTACTTAGAACCCTTGAAGAGACTTATTTGAACCTCTTTATTCCAGCTATACCAAAAGTCTTCTTGAACCACTCGGCCTCGGGAATTCCTTCTATTACCACTACTTGTGTGCCGTAGTTCTTCGCAAGTTCGGAGAGTTCCTCGAAGTGAGGGTGATCTTCTGGAATTAACAAGGTTTTTAGCAAGCCCATCTGCAAGGCCTCTATGGTTTCGGCATCTCCATAAACTATGTAGCCATCATCCTTTACTAAGTGCCTCTTGAACTCTTCTAATGCCTTTGTAGCCTCAGCGTACTTCTGGCCCTTTATGTCATCGGCAGCCATCTGAATCATCTCATGTAATCCGTGTTCGTCAACATCAGCTACATCGTACAAGCCAATAACCTTCTGTTTGAGCCTGTAATCCAAGCCTCCGGCCTCTAAGAAGTCTTGTTTGGAGAATGCCGGTCCCCCAATTAATATTCCCTTAAGTCTTTTGCTCTCTAAATATGGCAAGAGGAGTTGCGAAGCTTTCTCGCCAGCGTGCTTGTAAAACGCCTCTGCCGCTTGCTCTATCAGCCTATCAAACCTTCTTTGGGACTGACCTCCTCTGTGGTGTTTCCCGGGTATGAACCCCGTTGCTTCTCCCAACACCTCTATCCTAGAGCCCTTCAAGGCTCCTATTACCACCTTACCCCTCTCAACCAAGATCAATCCATATACTTCGGGTTCCTCAACCATTTCCCTTAAGAACTCTGTATGGAAGTGTTTGTCCGTTCGATAGAAGAACACCGGAACCCTGTCTGGAGGAGAGAAGGTGAAGCACTCCAGCTTCTCTGTCTTGGGGTTCATGCCACAGAATATTACTAGCCCGTTCGGCGGTACCTTGTCGAACATCTTGAGCCTTTCCATGGCTGCAGTCAAAGCAGCCTTAACCGCTTCTCTGGTCTTCTTCAGCTTCACGTTGTCTGCTACTGAGAGCTCCTTCCGTAGTAGCTCCATTACATCTCCTATGGGCCTTCCCGGCGGTATGTACAAGCTTAGCAAGGTAGTCGCTGGAGCGCTCCACTGCTCCAACTCCTTTAGCAGCTTCTTAAGCTCTGTCCTAGAGATCTGTACTTTTTGTTTGCTCATTGTCCTTTCACCCTCCGGGTTAAAGTCCCTAAGCTACACTTTAATTTGGGACCTCTAACCCAGCAGTGGAAAGGAGCATTGGAAAAGACTGTGCCCTTCATACCGACGCCCATAAAGGTAATAGAGGCGGCCTTGGGCTTGGCCAAAGTCGGACCCGGTGACATGGTCTATGATTTAGGAAGTGGAGATGGAAGGGTAGTGGTGCTAGCGGCTAAACTTAGGGGTGCAAAGGCAGTAGGTGTCGAAATAGACCCAGCCTTAGTAATACTTTCGGAAATGAAGATTAAAGAAGAGGGCTTGGAAGATAAAGTAAAAATACTACAGAAGGATTTCAGGAAAGTTGATATAAGCGATGCGACGGTCCTCTATCTCTACATTTACTATGACGTGATAAAGAACTTCCTTATGGATAAACTATACCAACTCAAGCCCGGAGCCAGAATAGTTACCTTAGAGATACCCATTCCGGGGTGGATGCCCGTAGCCAAAAGGGGTGTCCAAGACGAAAATGGGGTAGTAAGAACCCTTTATCTATATATCAAGGGGATATCCGAGCCGGAGGCTTGGATTAACGATATAGTTGATGAAGAATGGTTTGAGGAATTCAAGAAGAGGCTCTACGGAAATTTATCCCGCAGCTCCTAACGCTCAGAAGCTCAGTAGTAAAGTCATAATTCAGCTTCGGGCCGAGCTCTTTAACCTCGTTCGATAAAGGGGTATGTCACTCAAAGGATTGGTCCCTTGTTGTGTAGAGCGGTACTTAATATGGAAGATAAGTGTGTAGGACAATGGTGGGGCCGCCGGGATTTGAACCCGGGACCACCAGCGTTCCGGGGGACGTGGGGATTCCCTCCCCAGGCTGGCATCCTACCAAGCTAGACGACGGCCCCAACGACTCCCGAAGGCTGGGTACAAACAGTTGTTAATAAATTTATCACCCACCGGCTTCAGAGCCCTTTGATTTGAACACCTTAACAACTAAGGACATCATTACTAAAACTCCTAGAGGACCCGCTAGTACAGCTCCTGCTGCCGCAGCTGGACCATAAGCTCCCAAGGAAATGGCCATGCCCAACGCGCCGTTGGCTGTACCAACAAATGTTAATGTTATTAGCTCTTTCCTGTTAGCCCTTACAGCCTTACCTATCGCATAGGCCACTCCATGTCTTATCGCATAATATGTGTATACTGCTAGCATGAACAACGCTAGTGTGTATATCATAGACACTATTATGCTGGCCGAAAGAGCAAAAACCAATGCTATTAGGTAATATATAGCACATAGACTCGTGGCGATTAGGTATAGGTTCACTTTATCGAAATCGGCACTCTCAATGTTGTCAACTGCATACCTTATAATTCTGCCCACAATGAGCGGTAACACTATGAATTCGCCTATAGCCTTCAGTATCCTCAATACTGGTACTGGAACGGCCTTATGCAATATTATGAACGACCAAGTGGGTATAACGATGAGCGAAGCGAGGAACGTTACTATAATGCTCAGCACGCTTAACTCCACGTCCCCACCGAGGCTCGCCACTACTATGGGAACCGGCATGGCCACTGGTGTGAGAGTGGTTATCACCGCTCCAGCAAGCACGTAAGGGTTCGCCGAGGTTAACTGGAAGGCCTTAAAGAAGCCCCAAGTGATAAGAGGATATAAGATGGAATATATAATTATTACCAGTACTAACATTGCAGCCTTCCTTTTCCATTCCCTAAATAGGATTGAGAAGTCCATCACAAACATTGGTTGAAGAATCATCAAGAAAACAGCTATAGGTACCGTAGGTTTTAGGTATTTGAAGTAGCGTATGACAGAGCCAAGTATAACGAACACTATCGCCTCTAACACGACTATCTCGAGCATCTTCGACTGTAGGAAAAGGACGAACTTTTTCATACTATTCATGCTCTATCGTGTCTAGTCCAAAATTACTATAGCTAATTAAGCTTATCGACCGGTCAGTAACCCAGTCAACCATAAAGGATTTTCCCCATTGGGGTCGTAGGGTAGCAAATTGAAGCTTTGGCACTTGCTTGAGAGTTTGGCCAATTTAGTAAGAACAGGTTGGATGCAGAGAGGGGTACCTCCAGCATTAGGTGAGAGTGTGGCGATGCACTCCTTCTATGCAGCAATGATAGCGTTAGAGATAGGTGAAAAACTCAAGAAAAGGGGAATAAACGTTGACCCTCTGAAGGCCTCAGCCATAGCGTTAACTCATGACATAGGAGAAGCTCTAGTAGGGGATATGCCCAAGTGGAGTACGGACAGGATAAAGGAGGTTAAAGAGAACCTAGAACTGGAAGCCCTCAACTCAATGAACTTGGAAGTAATCAAATATGCAAAGGAGTACTTCAATAACAGCAAAGAATCAATAGTTGCTAAGGTTTCAGAGACGTTAGCTACCCTGTGGCAAGCTCAAAAATACGTTGAGATGGGGTTGAAAAGGGTAAAAGAAATAGAAGAGAGTATGAAGGGGTCTCTGGAAAAGACCTTGAAGAGGGCAGAAGAGCTCGACGAAGCGTTTGGCAAGGCATTGAGGGAGGTGATCAAGGATATCTAAATACTGTCCTAAGTGTGGCCTAAAATATAAGGATGAATATAATTACTGCTTACTCTGTGGAAGCCCCTTGACCGATGAGCGGTCCCCCAGCTCTGAAGAGTGATGAGTTCAGCCTTGGGCGAGGCATTACTTGTACTTAACTATTGTTACTGGAACCTTGGCTATCTTCAGTACCTTCTCGGACACAGAACCTAGGAATAGCCTCTTCAAGCCCTTATATCCGTGAGAGCCCATTATTATCATTCCATAGTCTCCCTTCTCCGCTACTTCGGCTATCTTCTCAGGGGGGCCTCCCTTTTCGATTAGGGGTTCGGCTTCAACACCCACTTTCCTTAGCTCTTCGACCGCTTCGTTTACCACTTTCTGAGCCTTTTCCTCCATTACCTTTAAGGTGTCCATCGCCATATCTCCTAACAATTCTGAAGCCTTTTCTATGTCTATTACGTAAAGGACTGTTACCTTGGCACCCAACTTCTTGGCCAGCTCCTTAGTGAACTCTAGAGCCTTCCTAGAGGGTTCGGAACCATCGTAAGCTAACAGGAGTTTCTCCAGCATGATAGTCACCATCTACTCAATAGCGCTGGACCGTATTATGTCTGAGAGCTGACAGGTTAGGACTAGAATATTTTGGTTCATTTTTCTAACTAGCATTTGTCGATACTTATCTTCGAAGGATATCCCCTCAAGTCCATTTTAGTATGGATACTGAGTGTAGTGGGGACGTTTGATTTCGGATTAGTGTGTTCAGAATATTAACTGAGTTCACGATGTTTTACCAAACGGTAAAGTCGTTTCTCAAACCCTGGAACTAATTTTGACTGACCTAATGGATTGTTACGGAGGATAACTATGAAGGAAAAGGTCCTAGTGCTTGGAGGAGGTGTTGCTGGTCTGGCCTTTGCCAAAGAACTAGCGAACAAAGGCATTAACGTAACCGTCTTGAGCATGCACGACTACTACATAAGCGGTCCTTCCAGGCCGTTGATACTAAGCAACGAACAGAAGCTAGACCGCATAACTAGGGGCTACAACCACTTGCCCAAGGAGATAAAGGTCGTGTATGGAAGGGCTGTAGACGTGGACTTCGCCAACAGGAGGGTGAAACTCTTCCACGCCAAGGAGGAGAAGTACATAGAGTATGACTACCTAGTGGTGGCCCTAGGCCTTAGATACGCTTACGACGCCATAAGGGAAGAGGACAAGATATACAACGTCTACGATCTAGGAAAGCTCTTCGACCTCAAGCACTTGATCTGGAATGCCAATAAGGGCACGATAGTGGTCAATGCTCCGAAGCAGCCCTACCGCTGTGCACCTGCTCCTGGCGAGACCGTAATGACCATTGACATGGTCCTGAGACACAGAGGGGTGAGGGACAACTTCAAGCTCATCTTCGTTGACGGTAACGAAAAGCCCCAGCCACCAGTAATAGCTGACGTGTGGCTCAAGCTCTTCGAAGAGGCCGGAATAGAATATTACCTAGGAAAGCAAGTAGTGGCCATAACTCCCGAAGGCGTAGAGCTTGACGACGGGACCAAGATACAAGCTGACTATAAGGTAATACTACCCCCGAACAAGCCAGTACTCTTCGACAGCTGGCTAGAAGTCAGAGGGCCTAAAGACTTGAGGCTCAAAGACTATGACGATGTCTTCGCCATAGGCGACATAGCCAAGTTACCGTTCCCAAAGAACGCGGAGGTAGCTATGATAAGCGCTGTAAACGCTGCAAATAAGCTGCTAGAGGACATGGGACAAGGAGGAGGCACTTATCTGGACTACAAGTTCTCAGGGTGGGCATATGCGGGCAACCTCAAGGGCGAGCTAAAGACCTTGAGCGTTCAGTTCAGCTTGGACTTCAGCGAAGGCAAGCCAAAAGGAAGCAAGGATCCGGAGCCGAAGGCTGAGTATACCGAGAGGAAGGACAACTGGGAGCAAGGGCTACTCAAGAGGCTCTTCGGGTACTAAGTTTCCGCAAAAATCGTATGCCCTTATTTCTTCCCTTACCTCTTTTGGGAGCGCTAGATAAGCCTTCCTCGAACCCTCGTACCTCTCAGTACAAGCGTTATATACGAAGCCCTTCAGACTTGCTAAGAGTTCTTCTGGTCCATCAAGCCAAACTATTTTACCGGAATGACCTAACCTTAACCACCTCCATACTTTGTCAGCTAAGGTATATCCTTCATATGTAGTGGACCTTATGACATATGCCCTTTTAAAGCTTGGACAAACCTCAATTATAATGTCACTTATATACCTCAACCCTTCCCTAAAGGCCAAACCGTTCTGCTTCCACCATATGGATATTTTTGCCTTACCTTTAGACCTTTCAAGGACAAAATAGCCATCATCCCCCTTTCCGAGCTCGTACAAGCTGACCGTACTGGAACCCTTCTTACAGATCTTTACCTCTTTGAAGGAAACCTCATGACCCAAGAGTAAAGCCTCCTTGGGAAGGTAACCCTTCCTCATCACGAACCTCAGGAGGCTCGCCCTCCTTGCGCTCTTCTCCCTCATCGCCCATCATGTATCTTTCAACTTTATCCGTTATAACTTTTAAATAGCTCTAGGAGCTTCTTCCTAACCCCTTCAAAGCTAGCTTCTGGTGCAATTTCGTACCTTATACCTCGTAACGCCTTTGCCGCCTCGGGTCCTATTACTATAAGCTTACCTTCCAATATCTTTGGATCCTCATTTGCCATCTTTAAGCTCTCTATCAATGCTCTGCCTATCTCGGCAGAAGAGACTACGACCGCGTCAACCTCATTTATCACCTTAACTATTTCTGGTTTACATTTTCTTACCGTTTTGTATATTATTACTTCCCTTAACTTACTGCCCAATGCTTCTTTCAAGGTCCTTGAGGCTTTATCGGATCTGAACGCGACTATTCTGGAATACTTGGATAACTCACTCGCTAATGATGTAGAATGATACTCTTTAGGCAAAAACGCATTTACGCCTCTCTTCTCCAGCTCCTCCTTCGTTCTTGGTCCGATAGCAAAAACCACCTTACCCTTCAGCTTTTCTTTGAGTCCGGGGATCTCCTTGAATAAGAATTGAACTCCTGTCGGAGATGTGAAGACGGCTACCTCAGCCCATTCCAAAGCCTCTAGAACTTCCTCCTCGTTTATCGTTGGTACAAGTTCCACTAAGGGAATATTTATCACCTCGAAGGGGCTTAGGTTCGGTGCCCCTCTAGGACTGAAAGTTAGGACTTTAACCAAGCTTCATCCACCCCCACCACATCTTTGACCAGATTTACGTCGTAAGCCCACTTTACGACGTTGCCAAATACGAGAACGGCCGGAGGGGTTATGTTGTGTTCTCTCATTAGCTCCGGAAGTCTGGAAGCTCTTCCCAATACTACTCTCTGTGCTTTGGTGCATCCCTTTTCAATTACGGCAGCTGGCGGATCTCCAGATATTAGGATGTCCTCTACTATTTCCTTCACCCTCCCAACCCCCATTAGCACGACCAAGGTATCTACAACCTTGAGCATCTCTCCATATCTAGGTCTCTCGCTCCCCTCAGCTGTCCTTCCAGTAGCTACAGCGAATGTGTTGGCTAAATTCCTCCTAGTAATGGGTATACCGACACAAGCGGGAACTGCAGTAGCTGATGAGGGAGCTGGTATCACATCACAAGGTATTCCTAGTTTCAACAGAGCTTCACACTCTTCTTCGCCTCTACCCAATACAAACGGATCGCCTCCTTTCAATCGGACTACAACCTTTCCTTCGTTGGCAAACTTTATCAATAGCTCGTTAATTTCTTCTTGACTCATTGAATGTTTTCCGGCCCTCTTGCCTACATATATTAGTTCAGCACCCTTTGCATATTTTAATAAAGATTCGTCTACTAAAGCGTCATAAAGTACGACGTCAGCAACACTAAGTATGCCGGGTAAGCAAGAGGGCGTTAACCAAGGTTCCCCTGGTCCAGCACCAGCTATTATTACTTTACCTGGCATCACGTTCCCCATCTCAACTTGTAGCGCAAGGATTAAACACAGCATTTACCTTTACATATCCTTTTCCGTTCTTTCAACCACTTCAACATTGCCTCAATTCTAGAAGGTTCGTTCCCGTTCAAATAAACCACCTTCAATAACTTAACTATATAAGTGAGACTTTATTTCCGAATGCTAATTTGGCTTTTCTCCTTTGTACACATGGGCGCACTTT